>JALSLJ010000001.1 GCA_026988315.1 Sulfurimonas sp.
ATAGAGAGAGGGAAACGCCTGGTCCCATTCCGAACCCAGAAGCTAAGCCTCTCATCGCTGATAATACTGCAGATTTCATTTGTGGGAATGTAGGTCGCTGCCTAGTTCGTCAATTTTAACTTTACTTTAACTCCTTTTATTTGAATCTATTATATTTTACTAATATATTTTACATATCTACTTATATTTAGAATAGGATATCTATGACTTTAAACGATAATTGGTCTATTTTTTTAAAAAATGAACTTACAAAAGAGTATTTTATAATACTTGATAAACATATAGTTTCAGAATATAAAACAAAAATTATTTTTCCGCAATACAATAATATTTTTAGAGCCTTTAATTTAATTCATGTAGAGGATGTTAAAGTTATTATTATTGGTCAAGACCCTTATCATAGAGTGAACCAAGCAAATGGATTGGCATTTTCTGTATGTGATGAGTGTGAAATTCCCCCATCTTTAAAAAATATATTTAAAGAGTTACAAGATGATATTGGATGTAGTGCCCCTTTGAATGGAAATCTTACAAAATGGGCTGAAAATGGTGTGCTGTTAATCAATAGTATTTTAACGGTTGAAGAGTCTAAGGCGAACTCTCATAAAGGGTTAGGATGGGAAATTTTTACAGATGCCGTCATTAAAAAGCTATCGCAAGAGGGTGAAAATATAGTTTTTATTCTTTGGGGTAATCCGTCTCAAAAAAAAGAGTCACTTATTGATAACTCTAAGCACTGTATCTTAAAAGCTCCCCATCCATCACCATTATCTGCATATAGAGGTTTTTTTGGCTCTAAGCCATTCTCTCAAACTAATAAGTACTTAAAAAAACATGGCAAGCAAGAGATAGATTGGTGCCTTAATTAGCTATAACAAATGTTGCTATAAGTGGTAAGTGATCTGAATATCCTTTTCCTTTATGTTTACGAGGTTTTCTACCAGATGTGTACCATCTGTTGATTTTATTACCTCTAAAGAGATAATCTTTATTCAAAGTATTTAAACTATTTTCTTTATAGTACATACCGCTTTTATTTAGTAATGATTGAGATATTATTATATTGTCCAGGGTTTCTTTTTTGCCTCTATATATATATGTGTATCTATTTTTTTTATCAATATCATACCAAAGATTATAAAAATTATTTTTTTCGTATTTTACATCTGAAGACCTAGTGGTTTGTTTTATGGTTTTTAATACATGGTTAATACCAGTTTTCCCATTTGTGTCATTATGTCTTCTTTTTCTTTTAAATTTTATATACTCTTCATAATCTGAATTAAAATCACCCAATAATATGATGTTTTTATCATAGCCTATTTGTTTGATTCTTTTTAAAAGTGCTTTTGCAGAGACAATTCTCATACTCTCCGGACCACCTTTTGACTTCCAGTGATTTGTAAATATATAGAAGTCATTATTATCTATTGAAAATTTTGTTTCTAATATATTTCTATATTTTAGTGATGATTGTACGCTTATTTCTCTAGTTGCTGTAAAAGGTATTTTACTTAAAATAGCCACTTTTATAGTAGTATTTTTTCTATCTGCAATTTTATAGTATTTGTAGTATAGGCCATTTTGTTTTAAAGTTTTTCTTAAATCTTTCAGAGCTCTTAAAGACTCTATCTCTTGCAGTGCAATGATATCTGCATCAATATCAATAATCACTCGAGAGAGGTTTTTTAATTTAATTTTATAATTTTTTGCATTCCAGTTTGATACACCATTTGGGATATACTCATAATACTCATACCCACTTCTGTGTAAATCAAATAGATTTTCAACATTGTATGATGCTATAGTCACTGTTTTCTCCCCAAATACTAAAGTGATAAATACAAATAAAATAAATACTATTTTCACTATTTGATGCCGTTTAATCTAAGTAGATTTTCTGGATTTACTTCTCTTGCCATGAGCTCTTTAAAATAGTTGTCCATACTTTTGGCACCACCGCCATTTAGGATTATATTTAAATATTTTTGAGCAGTTTTAGACTTGAAAATACCCTCATCAACAACACTAAAAAAGAGATCTGCACTTAACACTTCTGCCCATTTATAGCTGTAGTATCCAGCTGAATAACCACCAGCAAATATATGTGCGAATCCATTTTGAAACTTATTGTAAGATGGAGTTTTTATTAGGGCTGTTTCTTTTCTTATCTCATCTAGTAGATTTTGAACTTCCTCACCTTGATAGAGTTGAGTATGAAGTTTAAAATCAAAGATAGAAAATTCTAATTGTCTAAGCATTCCTGAAGCAGATAAGAAATTTTTACTTCTTACAAGTTTCTCAATCATATCATCAGGAATTATTTCACCAGTTTTATAGTGAGCTGCAAAAAGTTTTAACACACTTGGCTCATATGCAAAATTTTCTAAAAATTGTGAAGGGAATTCAACAGCATCCCACTCAACACCGTTTACACCACTTACCTCATTTTCATTAACACTACTAAGAAGATGGTGAATAGCATGTCCCATCTCATGAAATAGTGTAACTACATCATCGTGCTTAAGAAGAGAAGCTTGTTTTAAGCTAGATGGAGGAAAGTTACAAACCACAAATGCAGATGCAAGTATCTCTTGTTGGTTTTCATCAAGACAGTGTGTTTGCCAGTTGTGCATCCATGCACCACCTCGTTTACTTTTTCTAGCTTCAAGGTCAAGATAAAGCCTTGCTTTTAGTTCATTATTTACAAATAGATTAAAAGAAGATGCTTTTTCATCCCATAGCTTCTCTTCTACTTTTTCAAATCGTATTCCAAAGAGAGAATGTAAAAATTCAAACATCCCATTAACTACACTTTTTTGTTCAAAATATGGGCGGTATAGTTCTTCATCTAGGTCATATTTTGCTTTTTTAAGCAGTTCACTATAATAGGCACTATCAAAGCTTTGCAGAGGCTCTTTTGCCATCTCTTGAACCTCTTTTAACTCCTCTTTAGCCTGACGCTTAGATTTGCTTAGGAGTGTTTGCAAAAAGTTTTCCACACTCTTTGTATCTTTTGCCATTTTAGAAGCCAATGAATACTCAGCATAGTTGTCAAATCCTAAGATTTTACTCATCTCATTTTTTAAAGATAGTAATTCATCTATTATTTTTGCATTTTCAGGAGCTCTTGTTACATAGGCTTTATAAAGCTCTTCTCTAATCTTAGCATTTGCTCCATATGTCATATAGGCTATATAAGATGGCATTTGAAGTGTAAATTTATATTTTGTTTTTCCATCTTCTTCTATTTTTGCACTCTCTATATCGCTTTTTGGTAAGCCCTCTACATCTTTTGCATCATCGGTGATATATTCATATGTATTTGTAGCATCCAATAAATTTTGAGAAAAGTTATTTGAGAGTTCACTTTTTTTAATGTTTATCTCTTGAAGCCTCTCTTTTGATTTTTCATCCAAGTGAGCACCACTCAGTTCAAAGTGTAAAATATTTAACTCTACTACTTTGTTCTGCTCAAAATTAAGAGTTTTTTTCTCATTTTTCTGTATCTCTTTATAAGCATTATAAATATCTATGTTTTGAGATAGTTTGGTAGAGTACTCAGTTATTATTGGTAAGCTTTCAGCATATATTTTTTGTGTTTTATCTGAGTTGCTTACAGAATTTAAGTGCGAAAGTGGCGTGAAAAATTGTTCTAAATATTCTTCTAACATCTGAAGTGGTTTTGCAAAAGAGGCATAAGTTTTATCTTCTTGATTTAAAAGAGTAGATAACTTTGCATTATTTTGCTCTAGTTTTTTTTGTAGTGTTTGTAAAAAATTATCTAAATCTACATCGAACTTTAAAAATTCATTCATTCATCTTCCTCGTCTCGTTTTAGTTTTATGGCATTGAATTTAGTAATTAAAATGTCATCATATTTATTTGAATTGGTAAATAACCTTTGAAATGCAATTTTACCCTCTTTTAGTGTCAATGACGAATCAACTATCAGATAAGAGAGGTATATATTGTTTTCATTGATGGATAGTTGCAGATAAGAAAGCTTTTTATTTTCCTTTAGTAGGTATTCATAAAGTTCTTCTATATTTTTACTGGGGATGCCACAGAGTTTTGTATCTCCAATAATTATGCCGTTTTCATAATAATTAATCTCTATTCTAGCGCTTCCAAAATCGACCCTCCATGTTGATTGTGAACGCCTTGCAAGTGTTACATTGATATCTAAAGAGGAGAGAATCTCTTCTATTAGTTTTGTTGGTCCTGTTGGATTATATCCTCTTCTTCTAAGTCTAGCAACTTCGAGTTTAACTCCACAAGAGGGGCAGTAATCATTTTTTATATTCTCTTCGCTGATTAGATTTTTGCATGAAGGGCATTTTATAATGTTTTGCTTATTTGTTGCGTGAAATCCTTTTATCGCTTCTTGAACATAAAAATATGGGAGGGCAAACCCTAAGTTATTTGCATTTTGGATGATAAAAGTATTTACCCCTATCACATCACCTGCAATATTTAAAAGTGGCCCTCCGCTGTTTCCTGGATTTATTGCTGCGTCTATCTGGATATACTCCAAATCACCCTGAAGTCTTGAAGCTTTTGAGATTATCCCCTCTGTAGCGGTATAGTTTAAGCCGTATGGATGGCCTATTGCAATTGTTGTATCTCCATCTTCTGCATTCTCCTGAGAGAGTTGTAATGGAGCAAGAGGATTTTTCATATCTAGTGAGATAAAGGCTAAGTCGTAGTATGGATCATCATAAATTACTTTTGCAATACTTCTTTTAATTTTTTTAGCAGATACGACCACTTCACTTAGTCCACCAACCACATGAGAGTTAGTTATGATTAAACCATCTATAATAAAACCCGTGCCAGTTCCATAGGGTGTCATAACTTGTATGATGCTTTCTATATAAGTTTCGAGTATAATTTGAGTGTTCATCATATCTCCTCGAAATTTAGGTTTTGTATTTGCAGATAAAAGCTGTTACTAAATTCATTTAAGCTACTAAAGTTTAGTTTATCACCAAAAGGTTTAAGCTCTTTAAAGCGTTTAGTATATGGCTCTATAATATTTTCAATTCTAGAAATAATTATTTTTTTTGTTAAAGACTCATGCTCTTCATCGTATAGTATTGAATATTCAAGTGCTTTGAAAAATTTAGGGTTTTGTATCTCCACTAAGGTGTGAAGAAGTTCTCTTGTAACTGGATGGAGCCCATAGTTGTAAAGAACTGAAAAAGAGATATAGCGATAAATGGTAGGGATGATTTTGTTGTAACGATTATTTTTATACCATCTAATTTTATTTAATGAGTCACTAATAAATCTATTTATCTCTTCGTTTGATGTTCTGTCGGTTGGATTGAAAGTGTATTTAGCATCATAAAACTTTGTAGAGAACTCTTCAAAACTCATTTTTTGAAGGGAATCAACATATATCCTTAGTTCTTCATTTTTAGTTTCTATTGAAGAGTTCTCATCACTAAAATATTCTTGAACTCTTTTACTCATTTTTTGGTAAATTTCATATTTTGGGACTAGCATATAGTCAATTTTAAATAAAAGTTCAAGATATATAAAGGCTTGCATCCCTGCATTGTCGTTTGATGGAAGGGTATTGATTATATCATTTGAACTTGTTATCCATTGGCGTAGAAAATCATATTTTATTTGTAATTCATCTTGATTGATTGGAGTTAAATGTTGTATATCGTCGAGTGTTACATCCAAGAACTCGCATCTAGCATACTCTTTATCAAAGTCAGCATTTAAGGCTATCTCTCTTAAAGGGAAAAATATTTTCTGAGGAGTCATAGTGATGTTATCATGGTAAAGCTTTAGTTTTATATGGGTATCATCACTAAAGTAATAGGCATATGTTAACTGATAATTCCTCTCTAAAATATATCTCTTTAGAGCAACATTAGCGAACTCTTTTTTTGTAAGTATAGATTCTGCATAGAGATGCTCTTTTGTGATATAGCCACTAATTCTAGCAGTACCTTGAAATATTTCAAAGTTTAGTTTTTCATTTTCTCTATGGGTAGTGATATTATTATTTGATATTTTATTTGTATAGTTTTCTAAGGATTTAAAAAAGTATTCATAAGCATTTAAAATCTCTTTATTTTCAAATGCTTCAGAAGATTTATTGAAAAAATCTTCTTCATTTGGAGAGATAGTAGCATTTATCCCTCTTCCAAATGGATGTTTTAGTGGTGTTTTAGTTTCAAAAAAATTTAGCCAGCTCATGCAGTCACTTTAAGATACTAAATTTATGCATTCATCCATATAAGTAGTATAAAATTTATTATCGTCATTATAATGAATCCACCCTTATAAAAAGCCAATGGTGAGCGTTCTATGAGAGAAGCGTTTTTTGGAAAAAATGGTTTTACCTTTGTTGGTCGTTTAAGCTCATAGTCCATTTCAGAATAATGCTCGTATCTATGTTTTTTATCTATTGCGATAGCTCTTAAAATGACACTGTCTAGCCAGTCAGGGATATTGTTGTTGTATGTACTTGGTTTTTTGGCTTCTTTAAAGGTTGGATTTTGAAACGGTTCTATCTCACCATAGGGGTATTTACCAGTGAGGGCAAGATAGAGTGTAACTCCAATAGCAAATATCTCGCTTGATTCACTAATAGCTTCATTTTTAAATCTCTCGGGAGATAAAAAACTTGGAGTTCCAGCTTTGGAGTCATTTGAAAATATCTCCGTGATGCTACCAAAGTCTATAATTTTAAATTCAAGATTTTCTTCCTCATCCTTTGCAATCATGATATTGTGAGGCTTGATATCTCCATGTATTAAATCGTATTTTAGTAAAAATTGTGACATTTTTAAAAGTGTCGATGCTAATTCAACGGTATCATCTATGGTTATGTGTTTGTGGGAGAGGTATTCGTTTAAGTCCTCACCGTTAAAGAGTTGCATAACATAGTATCTGTGAGTTCTATTTTTTGGGATGACGGCTTTTGGGAAATAGTTTGCCTTTAATCTTTTTGCATTCCATGCCTCTTTAACGAAAAGGTCTAACTGTATAGCATCTTCTACTGTTTCTAGGGGTGCAAATTTAATAACATACTGTTTTGTTTTTTTAGAACAAAGCCATGTTCTGTCGTTTTGTATAAGTGACTTTTCTAATTTATAGCCGTCAATTACCTGATTTTTTTTCAAACTCTCGGGAATGGTAAGTTTTTGTTGTTTGAGTATCTCAAGTTCATTTGCTTCTAAGATTTCAATTACCACTGCAGTCGTATCATCTGGAAGATTATCCTCCATAAGTGCACTTGCTTTTTTAACTAGAGAATGCGCCCCCAACTTTATACCTGTCTCAAGTCTGTTTTCACTCATAATTGAGTAGAGCCCATCACTACATAGTAAGATTTTGTCATCTTTTTGCAAAATATTTTCAAAATAATATGGATCAACATCCTCAGCTATCCCAATAGCTTGAGTCAAAACATTTTCAAATCCTACTTCATTCATTGCATGATCAAAGGAGAGCTGATTTATCTTGTTATCCCTATATAGATAAACTCTACTGTCTCCGACATTTGCACCATAGAGACGATTACCCTCAATAACTACAATAGTCAGTGTGGTTACTAGCTCAGGTCTTTCATAGTTGATGAGTGATTCTTGATAAAGTATGGAGTTGATAGAACTTATAAATTTTTTGATAGATTTTTCTATAGACCATGTTTTTGGACGAATTTTAAAGTTGTTTATGAGGTAGTTAGTAGTTCTTTTTGCTGCGTCTGCACCCTCTTGAGCACTTCCAACCCCATCGCAAACTATAGCAACACTTAAGTTCCCGATAGTATGTATATCGTAAAAATCATCACCTGTTAGTTCTTTTCTTTTTGCAAGGGAAAAACCAGAAGTTTTTATATTATTTTGACTCATTTCATATCTTTTAGTTAGATCTATTATGCTAACATATTTTAGCAATATATCAACATAACAGTTGGTTAATTTTTACTCATCTTCTTTTGCAAATTTTTCGTATAAAAAGCTTAGTATCGCTTCTCTACATCGGATGTACTCTGGATCATGCTGCAACTCAACTCTATTTCTTGGATGCTCTAGTTTAACTTCTAAAATCTCACCGATTGTTGCATCGGGACCATTTGTCATCATTATAACTCTATCACTTAAAAGTACAGCTTCATCAATATCATGCGTAATGATTATTACAGTATTTTTAACTTTTTGCTGAATTCTCATAAGATGCTCTTGAAGGTTTGCGCGCGTTAAACTATCAAGTGCACCAAAAGGCTCATCCATAAGAAGAACTTTAGGCGTTATAGATAATGCTCTTGCAATACCGACACGCTGTTTCATACCACCACTTATTTCATCAGGGAGTTTATCTTTTGCATGGTCAAGATTTACCATACTTATAAATTTTTCAACTCTCTCTCTTAGTTCTATGGGTGAGAGGTCAGGCATAACTTTTTTAACAGCCATCTCTATGTTATTATATACACTTAACCAAGGTAGTAGTGAATGGTTTTGAAAAACAACTGCACGATCGGGTCCTGGACCTTTAATATCTTTTCCTTCAAGAACTATATTCCCCTCTGTTTGAGAATCTAAACCAGAAATCATATTTAAAAGTGTACTTTTACCACAACCACTATGTCCGATAATGGATATGATTTCATTTCTTTTTATTTCAAGATTTATATCTGTAACGGCTACATAGTCATCTTTTCCTGGAATCGGAAATCTTTTTTCAATTTTTTCTAAACTTAAAAATTTTTCACTCATTATGCTCTACCTTTCTTTGTGTAATCAAAATAATCTGAGATTTTCCCCATAATCAAGTCAAGCAGATACCCTACTAGACCAACGATTATGATACCTATGATAATGTTATGATAGTTTAAGTTGTTATACTCATCCCAAATCCAAAATCCGATACCAATACCACCAGTTAGCATCTCAGCAGCAACGATTACTAACCAAGCAATCCCAAGTGATAGTCTCATACCGGTAAAAATATATGGAACTGATACTGGTAAAATAATTTGAATAATTTTTTCAAAATGTGTAAATCTCAACACTTTTGCAACATTCATATAATCTTCACTAACACTTTTAACACCAAGTGCTGTATTGATAATTATAGGCCAAATTGATGTAATAAATATGGTGGAAATTGCTGTCATATTTATATCTTGAAATATAAACAGAAGTAGTGGTAACCAAGCAAGTGGTGAAATAGGCTTAAATATCTGAATGAATGGATCAAACGCATACTGTGCTGTTTTGCTCATACCAAGCATTAAGCCAAATGGAACACCAACTAATATTGCTAAGGCAAAACCAGCAAATACTCTTTTTAAAGACTCTACAATTTGCCAAAACAGACCCTTGTCATCTTGATTTTCTATGTAGAATGGATCTGATAATACACCGATTACTTCATCACCATCTGCATCTACTCCACCAAAAGCGGCAGTATAAGTCTGAGACGGTGTTGGGAACTCATCTACAACCATAGCAATACCTGCCCATACTTGAATGATAACTACTAGCACTATGAGAGGTAAGAATATCTTTTTAACTAACTCTTTATTCATTTTGAACTTCCTTTTGTGTTTAATTTACACATAAAAGTACCTAGAAAGTAAGGAGACTAGAGCAGGAAGTTCTTTGTCTTGGATTTATAGGTACTTATATCTGTAAATTATCAATTTAAGTGACATAAAGGGGTCGCCTTTATGTCAAAGTGCATCTATTTTGTCACATACTTAGGATCAGCACATCCAGCTGGTCCGTAAGGGCATACATAATTTGGTTGTTCAGTTTTAACTGTCCAAGTATTGACTTTCAAAAGAGCCTCTTTTGAAACTTTTGAATTATTAGCTTTGTTATCAAAGATATACTCAACAGCTTTGTTCGGATCCCAAACTTTTGAATCCATAAACATATTGTATTTATCTACACCATCTTTTTTCCATGCACTTGGAGGCAGTGAGTAGCCAACTTCCTTTGCAACTTGAGCAAAAAGATCTGGTCTATACACAGACTCGATAACTTCTTTCATATCTACAGCTTTGTCAATTTGACCCCATCTGTACATCTGAGTTATAAACCACATACCATGTGAATAGTAAGGGTACGCTGCATAGTAGTTAGCAAAAACATTAAACATTGGATTTGCTTCTGATTTTTTACCTTTTAAGTATTGAAAAGTTCCTGACATAGATTTTTTAAGAACTTTAACAGGAGCATTCACATAGTTTCTTTTAGAAAGAATTTTTGCTGCTTCATCACGGTTTTCCCATGAAGCATCTAGCCACATTTGAGCTTCTAAGATAGCTTTCATTACAGCTTTTGTAGTTTCAGGATTTTTTTCAATAAAATCAGCTCTAGCTTGAAGCACTTTTTCAGGATTATTATTCCAAATATCATAGTTAGTAACTAAAGCACTCCCTTTGCCTTTAAGTACGATTCTTTCATTCCAAGGCTCACCAACACAATAACCTTCGATGTTTCCTGCGATGAGGTTAGATGGCATTGTTGGTGGTGGGAAAGGTTTAATCGTAGTATCACGGTCAGGCTGGATTCCAGAAGTTGCCATCCAGTATCTTAGTTCGTAGTTGTGAGTAGAAACAGGGTGTACCATACCAAATGAAAGTGGTTGGTATTTATTTCCTTCAGCTTTATGTTTTGCATCAATATATCTCTTTAGAGATTCAGAACCAAGAGGGCGTTTAGTCTCATCCATGCCGTAGTCTTTCATTTTTTCAATAATGTCATTACCAAAGGTAATAGCATTACCATTAAAGTCAAGGCTAAGAACTGCTTGAAGATTAGCGTTACCGTTGATTCCTAAAGTAGCTGCGATTGGCATACCAGCTAGTGCATGAGAAAAATCATACTGTCCACTTATAACTTTTTGCTGGATACCCGGCCATCCGCCACCCTCTTTTACAACATGAACATCCAGACCATACTTGTCAAAGAAACCTTTTTCTTCAGCTATTACAATTGGTGCACAGTCTGTTAGGGCTATAAACCCAATTGTTAACTCTTTTTTTTCTAATTCTACAGCCAATAATGAAGTTGCAACCAATGATAAGCCTAATCCGATACCTACTAGTTTTTTTAGCATGAAACTTTCCTTAAATTTATTTGTTATATGAAAATTATATACTAAGAGTAGTAATAAAGTCACAACTTTATGATTAAAAAATATACAATATATTGGTTCTTTAATATACTTATAAATCTACAGCTGTTTATCAGTGCTTCATTTATTGTTATGATAAAAATTTAGATGATGAGTTCTCGTAATTTAAGCAAAAGAAATAGCTTTAGTTGCTATAGATTATTAAGAATATATTAAATATAAATTGATTATTTGTGAAGAATGAAGTAGATAATAGCTAGATGGTGAGAATTTCACCATCTAGCTATTTAGAAGATTGTATTTTATTAGATTTTACCACCAGCTTGAACACCCCAAGTAGTTCTCCATCTTGTTTTTACTAAAGAGATCCCCATAAGAGCTACTAAAACTAAACCTGCAAATATCATGAAACCTGCTGAGTAACCATCAAATGTCCCTTTAGACCAACCAAGTGTTTTGATAAGTAGAGTACCACCAATACCACCAGCTGCTCCTACAAGTCCTGTCATAATTCCAATATCTTTACCAAATCTTTGTGGAACAAGTTGGAAAACTGCACCGTTTGCCATACCCAGATTAGCCATGATTAGAAACAGAACTACTATCGCAAGCCAAAATGGAAGTGTTATCGTTGCATTTATAATCGCTAAGAGAGCAACCATACCAAAGAATATATAAAGTGATTTGATACCACCAAGTTTATCGGCAGTTGCGCCACCAAATGGACGAAGAATAGCACCAGCAAAAATACACAGTGCACCAAAATAACCAGCAATTACTTTTACATTGCTCTCATCTAATACATCCAGACCAAAGGCACTCATATCAGCTTGGTATGTGTTCATAAGATAAACTTTCATATATCCTGCAAACCCTACAAATCCACCAAAAGAGATAGCGTAAAACAGTGAGAACCACCATGTATCTCTATCTTTAAGAAGTTTTCCGTAATCTTTAAGTTTTTTAGGTCTTACTGTATAAACTTCAGATGGAGCATCTTTAGCAATAAATAAGTATGCAACAAATGTTACTATAGCCATTACAGCACCAACCAAAAACACTGATTCCCATCCCCATAATTCAGCGATTTTTGGAGCAAATAAGAAGTCTATTACAACCCCAATATTACCAGCACCTGCAATCCCAAGAACAATTCCTTGAGACTTTGGCGGATACCACTGACCAGCTTGTGGAAGAGCAACAGCAAATGAAGCACCAGCGAAACCAAGACCAAGCGCTACAATAAGAAGTTGATTGTAAGTAATTGTATTCCCAAGAAAATAAGCCATTAAAAGAGCAGATATTACAACTAGTTGGGAAACAAGAGCTGTTTTTTTAGCTCCAAACTTATCAACACCAAAACCTAGTACAATTCTTAGTAATGCTCCTGAAAGAATAGGGAGTGAAAGTAAGGTGGCTTTTTCTCCAGCTGTCATCATATGACCAGCAAGTGCCAATGCCTCTGTAATCTCTGTTGAAAGTGGCCCTAACATGGTCCACACCATAAAACTCATATCAAAATATAAAAAAGCCATAAACAGCGTTGGTGTATGCCCCTGTCCTTTTAAGTCTCTAAATCCTGCCATAAAATCTCCTCTGATTAATTATTGATGTAATTATAATATCTGTTTGTATAATTTAGAGCAGTATGTTGATTAAAAAATAGACATAGTAGATAAGAAACTTCATACTTATCTAAACAGTATGAGCCAATATGGATAAATCCATATTGGTTTATTTTTAAGAATCTTTCTCTTTTGGGATTTGAAAAACTGCAATCCAAAACCCAGTTATTACAGCTATTATAGCACCAATAAGAAGTAGATCGTTATCTTTTATGATAAATAAAGCGGCTAAAGCAACAACGATTAAACCAAGTATGATTATGAAGTATCTCATTATTTATCCTTTTCCTGAACTAAACAATCGTGAGTATCAATTTTTGATGGCTGGTAAATACCTAGAAGCCCTTTAAGACCTATACTCATAATGATGTTATAAAGAAATAGTATAAATGCGAGCATCATCATCGCACCACAAATACCTGCTAGTATCATGTAAGTGTTGTATTCACCGTTATAGTAGATAGTGCGTCGAAGCATTCCATCTATTCCTGCCATTCCCATAAATGCACCCATACCGATACCACCAACAAGATGGAGCCAGAAGTGAGCACTTGCAAGTTTTTGAGAGTAAAGTTTTACACCGTTAGTTAAAATAGGAAAAAGAACATAGATGGCACTGTAAAGAGTCATGGTAAGACCAACTAAAATAGCTACATGCACATGATTACCAATAATCCACTGCGTATTGTGCAAAATTCTATTCATCCCTAGGTCAGCTTGGATAATTCCAGCTGGAACTGCTAACATAAAACCTAAAATACCACCTAGAAGAAACTTCAGTTCATTTGTCATCTTTATAGGCTTTGCTTTATAAAGTGTAGTGAGGACGATAAATACAGCGATACCTTGAGTTACAAGTTCAAAAGCAGTTACCACTTCACCAGATAGAACTTTTAAAGCATTTGATTGACCTTGATCACTCATTAGGTGGTGAGACCAAACAGTCCATGAAACTACCATCTCAACAAAAAGTGCAGCACGAGCTACATTTTGCATGTATAAGTCTTTTCCACTTATCATCATTGCAAGTAAGTACCAAGTACCTGCTACAAAAACTAGAACAAGCCCATCAGCAACTAAGTCAAGACCCCACCAAAATATATTTTTATACAGAAGTGCATCCACCCATGTATCTTGTAAGTCCATAGAAAAAAGACCGTTTCCAACAAGATAGATAAGGATTAAAACACCAGCTGTACTAATAACTATAGCATTAAGTCCAACATCGATAGTACCACGAGCTATAGCGGCAATAGGGAGTGGAACAAGGTGTTTAGTCTCTTTTTTTCTAAAAAAGTTTGCTATCGCTGTTAAACCTAAAGCTGAACGCAATAATGCACCTGATGGCTGTTTTTCCCATCCTTTAGGAGTATAAACTATAGTTTTAAAAACATTATAGGTATAAAGGAAAGTTCCTATCATGATACCAACAACACCAACTATATACACTATACCACCAATAGCGGTAAATTGTTCTGTGTCTGCTGGAAGAGGCCAGTACAGAGTGTATAATGGAGCGTAAGAGAATAAAAATCCTGCAAGCCACATAATAAGTACACCTCCACCAATAAACATCCAAGAGCCGTTTGCCATCTTCAGTGAATAGATAGGCTTCTCCATCAAAAATGGTGTCAAGAAGAGAAAAGCTCCAAAAACTATCATATATGATGAACCAAAAATTCCAACCATAGGGTGAACCGTCATAATTGAGAAAAAATGTGTTTCATCTATAAAAGGGAGAGGTGTGATTTCATATGCTCTCATTATCATACCCTCTAAGGCAGCTAAACCATAATAAAGAAGACCAATTACAACAAATCGCATAGCAATTTTTTGCATAGGTGTCATCCCCTCATGTTTTAGACCACCATCGTGTCCATCCATAAGTTTATTTAAATAACTCATATTATTTCCCCCTTCTATTTTATTGAGTGGATGTCATCTTCACTACATCCGCTAACAATTACTGCATCTTCTATAATCATGTGTGCACCTTTTGGCCCAGAATACTCAGTTGAACGAATATAGTAAGTACCATTTTTTCCAAACTTCCACATTAAATCATTGCCGTTATTTGGAACAACCTGCATCTGTGTTACTAGTGTATGGTTTTGTCTGAATATTCCAAAACCATAGGTTAAATCTTCACTATCAGCATCAAAAATAACATACTTGTTACATGGAACTCTCATAGGATTTTCATCTAAAGTAATAACATGATCTTTATAAGTGATTTTAAAAGTCTTTTCAGCTTTTATGTTTGCTCTGTCTAAATCCATTGGTACCCAAGGAACAAGATTGAATGTAAGAAAGTGAAGACCTGTTCCCATAACTATTAAAACTGCAACATAACTCCAAAAAATCCCTTTGCTTGCAGTTTTAATCTCTCCCCCTTTTTGTGTAATGCTATAAGCATACCAAGCTATAAGTGATATAGCGACAATAGCGTAGATTGTATAGACTAGTTTTAATGTACTTAAGACATCTAGTGAATCTGCCATCATTTCTCCTTAATTTTTATTAAAAAAACAAACTAACATTATAATTTTAATATAAAATAAAAAATTAATCAACCATCTAAATGTATAAATCTTAATCATATTGTAGGTTAATAAATTGATATTTATGATTAAAATATGATTAAGGTCAGATTATTGATAAGTTTTTAATTTTTTGTTTAAAACATATGATTAAAAAATAAACAATTTAAAAATATATTTTACTAAGTAATAATTTACTACTATATGTGGGATTATTTTAAGAAGGAATGAATGCGATGATGAAGTATATTTTATGTTTGATATATATTAGTGTTTCTCTATGGGGAGATAATGGTAAAGCTCTTGAGGCATTTAAGAAAAAAGATTATAAATCTGCATTTGAGCTCTATAAAAAGAGTGCAAAATCTGGCAATACGAGTGCTCAAAATGCACTAAGTTATTTATACTTTAATGGCTTAGGAACTCAAAAAAATGCACAAGAAGGCTTAGTTTGGCTCAAAAAAGCTGCTCATAATATGGATCCAATTGCTCAATATGATTTAGCGATGATGTATCTGCTTGGAAATAATGTTACACAGGACTCACATTTAGCATTAACTTGGCTAGATAGTGCAGCAGATTTAGGGAATGCAAATGCGCAGTATAATTTGGCACTTATGTATTATAGAGGGGATAGCGTAGATCAAAATGTTACCAAAGCGGCAGAGTTGTTAAATAGTGCAGCGCTTCAAGGGCATGAATCTGCTAAACAAAATGTAGGCCGCATATATATGCAACTTTTAAAGTTTGACAAGGCGCTAAAGTGGTTGAAGATAAACGCAGAAGATGGAGATGCAAATGCTTATTATCTTTTAGCAGAGATTTATTGCTCTCAAGAGGAATTTACACAAGCAAAGAAATGGGCTGAAAAATCCAAAAATCTTGGTAATTCAGATGCAGAGCTTTTATGGCTAAAGTATAATTTAGAAAAATATTAATTTCACCCTTACTTATCCCCCTCAAACCATTGGAGTTGTTCTCTTAAGTTTACTACTTGACCGACAACTATAAGAGCGGGGGTTGGAAGCCCTTCAACTTTTTGCACAATATCTTCAAGCGTTCCGATTACAACTTTTTGATCTTTTGTTGTTCCCCTTGAGATTACTGCGACAGGGTACTCTTTTGACTTTCCAATCTCTATCAGTTTTTGACTTATTTTAGCAATATTATGAAGACCCATTAAAAATATAATTGTGTCATCTGTTTTGTAGTTTTCCCAAGGTATTTGGGATATTTTTTTGTTTGGAGATTCATGTCCTGTTACAACTCTAAAGCTTACAGCCACTCCACGCTGAGTAACTGGGATGCCAGCGTATGCAGGTGCAGAGATAGCAGATGTGATACCTGGAATAATCTCAAATTTTACATTTCGTTCATAAAGGTAGGCTGCTTCTTCTCCACCTCGACCAAATACAAATGGGTCACCACCTTTAAGACGAACGACAATGGCGTGCTTAAGTGCATTTTGATAGATTACCTCATTTATCTCATCTTGTGGCAGGACATGACGACCATCCTCTTTGCCTACATAAACAAATTGACATCCATCTTTTGCCATCTCTAAAATATCTGGATTGGCAAGACGATCATAGATAATAACATCTGCTTCTTTTATCACTTTATATGCTTTGAGGGTTAATAGTTCAACATCTCCAGGACCTGCACCCGTTAAATATACTCTACTCATTTTTTCAATCCTTCATATATAAATATACCTGATGGTTTTTTAATTTGAAAAATCTCTCTACTTAAATACCACTCTTTGGTGTTGATAACAGCAACAGTATTGGCATCATTTACAGATACATAAAGATTTGGTTTTATGTTTGACCATCTCACATGGAGAACTTTTCCATTAAACTCAAATCTTTTAATAATTTTTAAAGTTTGAGTATCTATGATTTGAATAACTGGAAATTTTTTACCGCTGAATGTTACAGCTAGATATTTTTTATCGGGACTGAGTGCGGTAAAAACTGGTAAGCCCTCAGTCTCTATGTTTGTAACAAATTCAAAGTCAGGTGTATATACTAATACTTTGTTATTTCCAACAGCAGGAATAAATACATACCCACCACCAATACTCCAAAAACCAAAATGTGGCACTTTGAGTACAGGTTTTCTGTCTTGGAGTAAAATATCGATTTTTTTGTATTGCATAGTGTCTAAATCAACAACACCAAAAAATGGACTTTGGAAAAAGCCAGTGATGAAATTGTTGTCTTTTATCATCGCATCAAAGGGCATAACACCAACATCTTCAAACTCTTTGTGAATTACGAAGTTTGGAAGAGCTTTGCCGTAGTTTGTATCTTTTAGTACTGTTATTTTGTCATTATCCATTTGTGAAAATATGAGATACTCTTTATAAACTTTTATACCAACATTTTTACTTCCTGTCTCAAACGACTGAAGAGGGTTGAGGTCTCTATCTAATATGTCAACACTTTTTTTAGCATAGTTAGCAACTGCAAGGAAATTTTTTGTTATAGTAAAACCAATGGCACTATCACTGGTTTTAATCTCTTTGAGTTTAACCTCAGTCTCTGGGTCAAATTTAACAACCCACCCATCACGGCTGATTACATAACCATCTTTGCCCTCAAATTTTACAACACCATGGTTCATGTTGTGCATATTTTCTATGCGTCCTTTTGGTAGCCCTTTTTCTATAATAGCTAAAGAGCTATTTTCTCTCTCTACTACAAAAATTTTTTCATCAGTATTTAGCGTTGAGAGAACTGGATTCACTCCTGATGCGCTTGCACTTGAAAATAAAAATGTAGCGATTGTTACACTTAATAATAATTGTTTAAACATAATTAGCCTCTCTTTCTTCTTTCGTTAGATAGCATGATGGGTCTTCGCTCCATAAATCACCAGTGATTGCATAAGCACGAGCTCGTGAGCCACCATTACAAATATCAATCTGTTTGCAATTAGCACATATGCCACTTATTTGAGTTCGTGGATGTGTTCTTAGTTGCTTGAGCAGTTCTCCACTTTGCCATATTTCGCCAAAATCTTGCTTTAAAATATTTCCAATAGTGAAAGGGAAAAATGGATCTGCTCTTACATCCCCCTCGCTGTTAATGTTTAGCAGTTTACGCCCAGCAGAATTTCCGCCCCAAGCTACAAGTCTTTTTCTCATAGTTTCTTTAAGCTTAGGGTATCTTAATCCGAATTCATTCAAAAATAAAACAGCATCCATCTCCATATTGCCAGTTACTATCTCAATATCTCTACCTGTTTGATAATACTCAAACGCTTTTTTGAGGATAAACTCAACACTCTTTCTTCTTTGCTCTTTTGTTAAATCCATTTTTAGATTGTCTAAGCCACGCCCAGAATATACTAGGTGTGAGATGTATATCTTAGGAATATTCTCTTTCTCAACCAAGTCAAAAATATATTCTAAAGAGTTTATAGTCTCTTTTGTTATTGTAAAACGGATACCTACTTTAGCTCCTGTTGCATTTGCAAGTTGCACAGCTTTAAGCGTCTCTTTAAAAGCACCTTTTAAACCGCGAAAGTAATCGTGTGTAGGTTCATCTCCATCTATACTTACTCCAACATAGTTAAAAGTATCTACAATACGCTCAACATTCCCTTTAGTGAAGTAAAGCCCATTGCTTGAAAGGTAAGTGATAATGCCGTTTTCTTTACAAAAATCAGCTATCTCAAAGAGGTCTTTTCTTGTTAAGGGTTCCCCACCTGAAAATATAATGAACTTTACGCCATTATCTTTCATCTCTAAAATGGTCTTCTTAATTTGTGGCGTTGTTAAAGTGTCAACTTCATCCAAAGTTGATTTAGAGTAGCAATGCAGACATGATAAATTGCATCTGTTTGTAAAGTTCCATATCGCGATAGAACCATTGAGAATACGCTCTGGTTTATTTTCAATAACAGAGGATATTAAGTTTGTAAGTCTAAACATTATTTGCCTTTATAAGAAAAGATATATCGAGTAATAGCGTCTAATTCATTGTCACTGAGCTCTAGTTGAGTCATAACTGTTCGTTTATATCCAAAAGTTTGATACATTGCCTTAGGCTCTTTTATATAAGCTTTCACTTCAGCTATTGAACGCTTCGCTGCTATCTCTGTAAATGGTGGTCCAAAGGCAACTGCACTTTGATGATGACAACCCCAACAATATGTTTCAAAAACTTTTTTCCCATCAAGGGAACTAGCTAATAAAACAGATGAAAAAACTAGTGTAATAATAATAATTTTTTTCATAATAACTCTTTCATTTGATTTAATAGTCTAACAAAAATAAGCTTGAAATAAAGCTTATAAAGCCGATAAATTTGTCTTTTATTTAATGTTTGTGAAGTAATAAAATCTCTCCCAAAAGGGAGAGAAATAGGGGCTATGCGCCTGGAATCGTTTGTCTATGCTCGATAGAGTAAGTAAAAGTAGGAGTTGTTAAACCTTTGATATATTTAACAAATTTACCAGTTTTTGCTTCATAGATACCGATACGACCTGCATTCCACTCAGAAATCATAGTCCAGTGACCGTGATTTGCTGGTTCAGCATGAAGGATTCTAGGAGTGATAGCATTCCCTTTAGCATCTTTAACCGTTGGAACTTTCCATTTGTAAAGAACTTTGTGAGTTACAGGATCTGTAACTGTACCTTGTTTTTTACCCACTGTAATGATTCTATCTAACTCCAAAGTTTGCTTGTTGATCAAGTGAACTTTATTCCAGTTAGAAGCTCCACCGAGTACATTATCAGCCCAAAGGTAAGGTGTATGCTCAGAAGTACCAATAAATAGTCCGCCACCACCAGTTGGGATTTGACGAATTACATCAAAATTATCATCCCAAATAGTTACTTGACCAAGATTCATGTTAACAGTAGCACCAAGTTGTTGACCTAGATGCTCGTTATACCATGAAGAACCTTGCCCTGGGTGTGGTTTTGCTGAAGGTCCTGTATAGATTTTAGTTACTAAAGATTTAGTTTTAAAATCAACAACACCAATTACATCAGATCCTTGAGATGCTATAAATAGGTATCTACCAATCTCTTTACCCTCATTTAAGAAGCCATCGTGTAGAATTTTACCGATGTTAGGGATATCACCTACGATTGGAAAATCAGGCTTAGAGTAGTCAACTATATATACATGACCACCGTCTTTGAGTGCAAATGCTATATATGGACCGTATGGTGTGTCGAAAATACCAGCTACACGAGAAGAATTGATATTACCATCTGGGTCGATTACACTTGAAGTTGGATAAACTTTAAGTGGTTCTAATGTCATCGCATCCATTAATACCGCACCACCTGGTACATAATTTCCAGCCATAATATATTTACCATCTGGAGATACCGCTAGACCACGAGAATCTGAACCAACTTGAGTTTGAGCAATTTTTTGCTGACCTGGAGTGTTAAGGTCGAACATTGTTACTAGACCTGAACGAGAGATTGAGTAAGCGTAACGAGGTTGACGCTTGTTTGTAACTGTTACATGAACAGCAAAACCTGCTGGGTGCTTAGATAAAATTTTACCGCTTGTTCCATCGACAAATGCAACTCTTTCTGCATCTCTTTCTGTTACGAAACATATGTCTGTATTTTTCTTAACATCAACAGCTGTTGGATATTTCTTATAGAATTCCATTCTATCATTTAGAGGTTTCCAGCCATCTTTAACTGTTTGAAGTGTAAGTTGCTTGATTTTTCTACCTTTAAAATGTTGAAGATAATCAACCATTTTATCAGCATCTGCTTTAGAAAACTTTTCTTTAAATGGAGGCATTGCAGTACCAGCTCTACCATTTAATACTACATCTGAAAGAATATAAGTGTTTTTCTTAGAAATTACTTTTGGGCGTAAATCAGAACCAACACCACCTTCGTGATTTGGACCGTGACAACCTTGACATTCTCTCTCAAAAACTTTTTCTACATCCATGTTGGATGTACCGGCAAATAGACCTGAACTCATTACCGCCATTGCAGCAACTGACATAACTAATGTATTGAATCTCATTTTATATCTCCTTCTAAAATTAAGATTAAGCAGACCCTAAGGTCTGCCGACTAGTTGATTGTTTAACCTTCGCTATCTAAGCGAGCTTTTTCTTGTTTATAAATCCAAAGCATTGGAAGTAAAATTACAGAGTGTAAAAAGATAGTCAAAGTCAAAGGACCTTGATTTAACCAACCAAAAAAACTTGGCACAACATCTGTGAACGGTTCAAACATGATATTCTCCTTATCTTAGATGTACTGGATTTTTACCAGTAGTTACTAAATCTTTTATTAAGAGTAGGAAGCCTATGAACATAACTCCACCCATTAATAGTCTCCAATCCATCGCTTGTGCAAACCACATACCACTTTGACCATCAAAGTATGCCGCCCAAGTAGCACCCATTTGAGCACGACTTACAAGAACTTGAACATAACCGGCAATAGTAAGTGCTATTGTCATACCCATCATACCACCAACTAAAAGGCTTACCGCCCAGATAGAGGCTTTGGTGTTTTTTAAAACTTTTATACCATTTGTACCTTGAATGGCAAGATACATCATACCGATAAGAATAGTCGCATATGCACCAAAGAACGCTAAGTGTCCGTGTGCAGATGTAAATTGTGTCCCATGTGTGTATAGGTTTACTTGTGGTAGTGTATGGAAAAAGCCCCATATACCAGCACCTAAGAAGTTACCAAATGCATTCATCCAAAACCATACAAAAGCAGGTTTGTTGTTTACAACTGATTCTTCACTACCACTAGCAGCTTGTTTCCCTTGCTGTTTCCCCCAGTCATACATGACATGGATGAACATCGCTACAAGCGGTAAAGGTTCTAGTGCAGAAAATAATGCTCCAATTTCCCACCAGTACTCAGGTGTCCCAATCCAGAAATAGTGGTGTCCAATCCCGAGTATCCCTGAACCAAATAGCATAGCTACTTCAATCCATAACCACATCTCAACAACTTTTCTACTTGCGCCAATCATTTGAATAAGACCGTATGCAGCTAAAGAACCAACAAAAACTTCCCAAGTTGCTTCAACCCATAAGTGAATTACCCACCACCACCAATACTGATCCATAGAGATATTATCTGTAAAGAACATACCACATAAATAAAGACCAGCAAAAGCGATCATATCTGCCATTAGAACTGTAACGATACCTGAGCGGTTTCCTTTAATCCCCGTTAAGAAAAGGTTAGCGACAAATCCGAGAGCAACTACAACAATGCCGAAGTCAGCCCAACGAGGAGCTTCAATATACTCTCGACCTTCATGGATAAACCAGATAGACATCTCATCAGCTGGTCCAACCTGAATAAATAGATATACTAAGATTACCACAACTATGGCTGCTACAAATACCCAGTATAATAATTTACCAATTTTGATACCAACAGTTTCAATTCCAGTCTCATCAGGTAATAACCAATAAACTGAACCAAACATTGCAAATACCATCCATACAATTAGTGCATTGATATGTAACATTCTTGCAACTGAGAAATCTAATATTTCAAACAAAAAGCCTGGCATTACGTATTGAATCGCTGAAACCAAACCAAATAATAATTGTGCACCAAAGATAATAGCAGCAAAAGTAAAATACCATGTTGCTAATTGTCTTGACTCACTTCCGATACCTGTTAAGTGATTACTTGCCATGAACTGCTCCTTGTATTTTTCCAAAGTTTCTTGGGAAACCATTTGTATCTATTGATGACATATGTTTCAAGAAAGCAACTAAACCTTTCGCTTCATCTGCTGTAATACCAAGATCGGGCATCATACGAGCATGAGTAGGGTAAGTTGATGGATGCATTAAAAATTCAGCCATCGCTTCTTCTTTTGTATCTTTACCTGTCATAGCTTGCATTGAACCTTCTGGTCCCCATGCTGGATCTAGCCAAGCCTTAGTTAAGTCTGGTGCATAATATGCTCCATTTCCTAAAAGTGTATGGCAGTTCATACAGTTTTTAGTTTGACTTCCTAGCTTCCCTAAGTGAAGTAAAGCACCTGCTTCTTCCTCAGACCAGTCATCCCTTCCAAAAAACTTCTCCTTTTCTTGAAATAAAGACATCCCTTGTCCATCATTGCCACCAATGATAGGTACTTCATGTCCACGCTTTGTACTCATTTCGTAAGTGATTTTATAGTTAATAACTGTCGGTCCTGGAACCCTTTTAGTTACGCCGTTTTTGAAATCTGCATCATTACCCATTGATATTTGACCCATAGTGTCAAATGTTAGCCAAATAAGTAAAACTGCTGCAAACCCTGTAATCCACGCCGCTGAACGCTGCCAGAAACGATTATCACTCCATACAGATTTGTTAGCCACTGTACCCTCCTATAAATTGCTGTTTGCATAAATTACAATACATCAATGTTCATTCTCTTCGTGAACTTGATGTTGCATATAGTAAACTGCGTGAGGGAGAAGAAGTAATCCAATCCCCGCAACAACTAGTGCTTTCGCTGTAAAGTCACCTACCATCATTAAACTGCCCATTAGATACAAACAATAAGCAGTTAGCATCCAAAATATGTATGCGATTGGCATAGCCCATTTCTTTAGCAGATTTACTTTTACAGCGGTAAATATACCGACATAGAATCCTCCAAATACCATTACAAGTGCAGAAGAGACAAAAATCGGTAAGAAATCATCTAATGGAATATCTTGTCTCATAACCACTTCTTCAATCATTTGTATCTCCTTTTGAGTGTGATAGTTTTTCAGAATCAAGGGTAGTTTAGTCCTATTTTGAGTAAAAAGAATTGATATAAATCAATTTATGAAATTAATTAAATATTTAAGGAAAGTTTTATATTTAGTGTAACTTTATGAAACAACAAGCAAAAAGTAAAATTTTGCTTCATTGTATTTATAAATAATAGAGGAGTGAGGAGAGGGTAAGTGTAAACACTATAGTAGTGATAATTACTACTTTTCTTTTAGTAGTTTCTTCTATATTGTATTTCTCTTCAAGGTAGTCACCTAGCTTTAGTCCAGGATAAACACTAAAGAGGAGCATAGGAAGGGTCATTACAAGTATGATAACAATATCTTGCATTACATGTTGCCTTTTTTTTATAATAATTGAAATAAATTGATATACATCAACTTAATAATAGGGTTCTTATTATATCATTGATTTACTAAATTTCTTCAAGGAAGTGAAAATGAAAAAAATCTTAACGATAACTTTAATCTCAATCATTACTGTAATGATTTCATCTGGATGTAAGGATGGTTCATCAGTGACACCTGTAGAACCTCAAGAGGTGCGTGATGCGAAAGTTTCAAAAGAAGCACTCTATGTTGGAGTACACGATAATGAAAAACTTTCAAAAGCGATAAAAAAAGCTGCTAAGAAAACAGGTTGGAAAATTACAGAATTTAAAAGCAATGAAGTTTTAGCTGAAAAAACAGAGGCTGAAGATACAATTTCCTCATCAGTTTGTTTTTCTCACGGGTATGTAGAGTTTTCAAATAACGATGACACCTCAGACCTTCGTGATGCTATAAAAGAGGAACTCAGTAGCAACACTGCAACACACTAAATTATCTCTCTTTTGAGAGATGATACTCAACTAATTCACCATCAAGAGATTTTAGAAATGCTTCCATCGCATCTAATTGCTCTTTTGACATATCGACACCTATTTGATATTTACTCATAATCTCAATAGCTTCACGAAGTGTTTTGATTATACCATTATGAAAGTAGGGTGCTGTTCTTGATATATCTCTTAGTATAGGAACTCTAAACATCCGCTCCCCATTTTTACCCATAAAGCCACCTTTGTTTTGAAAAGGGTATGGATGGTACATCTCAAAGTTAAAACTGATATCTTTTATACTCCTCCCTTTAGTTTCTTCATTAAAGGTTGTGGTGAGATTTAAAAAACTATTATAGTCCCGCAGAGGAAATTTTTGAACTCTTTGTCCGCCGATTGCTGAACCAAAATGGCACCCTTTGCACCCCATATCTATAAAAAGGTTGAGCCCTCTTTTTTCTAAGTTATTAAGCGCTTGATTATCCCCATCTAAAAAGTGATCATATCTCCCTCTTGTAACAAGAGTTTTTTCATACACTGCAATGGATGCCGTAATGTTTTCAAAGGTGATAGAATCTTCTCCGAAAATTTCTTGAAATGCATCTATGTATTCTTTTTTTTCTTTTACTCGTTGTTCAACTAACTCAGGTGTTGAAGCCATCTCAAAATGAGCTTGTAGTGGACCTTTTGCCTGCTCTCGTAGAGAGGTGGCTCTGCCATCCCAAAAAAGATGCTTTGAAAAAGCAGTATTTAAAACAGTAGGGGAGTTTAGGTGGTTTGGATTTGGAAGTTTTTTATATCCAATGGCTGTAGGTTTTCCATCCTCTCCACCTTTTTTTATATCATGACAAGTGGCACAAGCGATAGTTCTGTCTTTAGAGAGATTTTTATCAAAAAAAAGTTTTTTTCCAAGCAGTATTTTAGGGATTGTCATTGGATTTTTTGGATCATCAACTTGAGACTTTAGTGTTTGAAAATCTTTAGGAATGGATTGTAATCCTTTGTCTAATGCTTTTTGTCTTAATAAATCTCCAGCTAATGATGGTAAAATAATTATAATTAAAAGTATAAAATAACGCATAAGCTTCCCCCTTATTCAAACTTAAGGCTAAGAGTATATCATATCAAATAGTAAAAAAAATAGATTTATATCAATAAGATTTTATAATATAAGGGAAAGTAAATGGATTTTTTTAAATATATACATGCAGTAGGAACGGGACCAAAAGGTAATAGAGATTTGAGCTTTGACGAATCAAAAGATATGATGTTGCAAATTTTAAATCAAAGTATCCCAAGTGAGCAAGCAGCAGCATTTTTGCTAGGGTGGAGACTCAAGCCTGAAACAGTTACTGAATTTCGTGGAGCTATTGAGGCTTGTGATTCATTTATACAAAGAACTACAATTCCCAACTCACTAGAGCTCGGGTATCCATTTGACGGCAAAGCAAAAAATCCCTATATTTTTCCACTTGTTGCTAAGGTTCTTGAAGAATCAGGACTTAGTTTAGTTGTGATTGGTGATAAGCTGGCACCTGCAAAGGGCGGGATAACCATAAAAGATATATGCAGCACAATAGAACTTAATGAAAATATTCACTATTTTGATCGTGAGAACTTTTTTAAAAAAATGAGTGATATAACTGATCTTCGCATGAAGTTGGGACTAAGAAGCGGTTTTAACACTATAGAAAAGCTCCCTCATGTTTCCAATAGTGAATATGCTATCACGGGTGTTTTTCACAAGCCATATGTAAAAAAATATGTAGAAATTTTTTCAGACCGCTATAAAAGATTTGCACTCATTCAAGGAAATGAAGGGACACCTGAGCTGTTTTCAAAAGGGAGGCTTTGGATTTCAAATGGTGGTGAATTGGAAGAGTTTTTAGTTGACCCAGAGTTTTATGGCATAGATTATACAAAATCATGGGAAAAAATCACGAAAGAGGAGTCTTTAGAACAACTCTTACATCCATCAGATGAGTATGTAAAACTAGCAAAACTAAATGCAGCAGTCTATCTTTTTGTAACTGAAAATGCGAAGAGTGTAGATGAAGCTTGGGAAAAGTTGGATTAGATTGGAGTTAGTGTTATTTTGGACTCAGGACTTAACTTTGTCAACACGATAAACATTTTAGAACATAAGCTATAAAAAACTATAAGTTCCATTCTTATAAAAAAGAACAGCTTGCATTAAACTTTAACAATGAGATTAGAATTTTAACTTTATCTCTATATGCTCATGTGTCATGATAAAAACTTACTTTCTTCTTGGCTACCTCGTAGTGGCTATAGTCAAAATGCGATAAATTCTAATCTTGAATATCCAATTCTAATAGCGATGGGCTTACAAAATTCAAATTATATAGATGTAAAACTATTAAACAATATCTCCGATGAGATGTTTAGGCAGATGCAAGCTTATGCTGGAAGTGGAATTTGAGTTTTCCGAAGTTTACAGAATAAATAAAAATATTTTCATAGGATTATAAGTGCCTGACAAGATATTTGATTTTCAAATATCTTCATCAAATCTTCATTTGTACATGTTAGAGTTAGATATAACAAACAAGGAGGCTTAATCATGTTTCACAATAATGAAAATACACTCAAGCAAACAGTTGGCGTAGATACAAACAAAGGGCAAGAGTATTACGACACTTTATACACCAAGTGTCAAAAACGCTTAAAAACGCTTCAAGGCAAAGAGCCTTTTGCTCAAGAGGAGTTTTATGACCGAATGGAGGAAGAGGGAATTCAAAGAAGAGACTTCTTAAAATGGGTAAGTGCAACAACTGCTGCGCTTATGCTTCCTGGTTTTTTTGAACCTCTTGTTGCCCAGACCATAGAAGTGATAAACAGAACGCCAGTTATTTGGGCTAATTTTCAAGATTGTGCTGGAAACAGTGAAGCTTTTCTTCGAACAGATGGACCCACTATTGATGAATTGATCCTTGACATTATCTCTTTAGAGTTCCATGAACTTTTAATGGCACCATCAGGAGAGCATGCTGAAGCACAGCTCGCAGATGCAATGGTAACCTTTAAAGGAGAGTATCTCCTTTTTGTTGAAGGCTCTATCCCAACTGCTGACAATGGTGTCTATGGAACAATAGGTTCAAGCGGGGAAACCTATGTAGATCATATAACACGACTTGCTCAAGATTGTGCTGCTATTGTCGCTGTTGGGAGTTGTGCTACATTTGGGGGAGTCCCTTCTGCTGCACCAAATCCTACAGGAGCAAAAGGGGTTATGAATGTAGTTTCAGGAAAACCTATAGTCAATATCCCTGCTTGTCCTGCAAATCCATCAAATATGCTTGGTGTGATTTTGCTTTATACAATGACAGGGGAACTGCCAGAACTAGATCCCCTACTACGCCCAAAATTTGCTTTTGGAACACGGATCC
>JALSLJ010000002.1 GCA_026988315.1 Sulfurimonas sp.
AGTTTATATTCAGAGTAAGGGTGAATGTTAGGGTCATAAAAGTAGCCCACAAGTGTTTCATTGGGGTACTCAATTTGTAGTTTTTGTAAAAAATAGTGGCTGTCAACGGCACAGCAGATATGAACTAAGATAGGACGCTCCTATAAATTTTGCGTATTTTACATTAAAATTGCTTGGTTTTGAAGGTACGTTAAAGAACTAAACATAAAAAAACATTTTTTGTTAGTAATTTAGCGGAAGTTTATGAAATGTTTTAGAAGTCAGTATTTTTTTCTTGAAATACTTTTAGTACTAAAACGAATTTAATATAATGGAAAGACATGGAGAAAATAATGAATAAAAAAATATTAGGTTTAGATATTGGTGCAAATAGTATAGGTTTTTCACTTTTAAGATTGAGTGAACAAAATGGTCAGACAACATTTGAAGATTTAGCAAGCAATAGTATTGTATTTTCAGAGCCAAATACAGCAGAGGATAGAAGAAAAGCTAGAGGAGCAAGGCGTTTACATCAAAGAAAAAGTGCAAGAAATAAAAACGCAAGAGAGGTTTTTGTCAATTATGGTATTGCAGATAAATTATTTATCACAGATACTACAAGATATATAGAAAATTTTAAATTGAAATCTAATGATGTCTATGCTCTTAGAGAATCTGCTGTTTTGGGTAAAAATTTAACAAAAGATGAGTTTGTATTGGCTACTTATTCTATACTTACAGATAGAGGATATACCAATATGTTTGCTTTGGTTGAAGAGGAGACAGAAGCGAATAAAGAGAAGAAAAAAGAGGATGAAAAACTCAATGGGGCTATTGAAAAAAATAAAGAGGCATATAGAGCCAATAACTACGCACTTCCTTCAATGGTTTTGACCTCTCGTAGAAAAGAGTTAGGCAAGGAGTATCAAAACGTTGCTATTCGCAACAAAGGTGGCTACCATAACTCCTTAGATAGAGATATGCATAAAGAGGAGTTTGAGAGAGTTGTGAGGTCTCAATCTACCAATAAAAATATATTTAAAAATGAAGAGGATTGTGAACAATTTATAGAGAAGATAGTAGAAGAAAAATATAACGCTTTTTATCAACGACCACTTAAAAGTTTTGAGGGGATGGTAGAGTATTGTTCTTTTTATGATGAGTTTAATCCTAAAGGCAGTGAAAAGAGAATGCCTTTGTCCAATATACGCAATATAGAGTTAACCCTACGTCAGAGTATAGATAACTATCAAGCTGTAGATAAAAATGGAGAGGTTAAAGTTTTTACAAAATCTGAAAAAGACCAAATTGTAAACTTCTGGCTTACTAGCCCCAATGCAGATAAGATAAATAATAAAAATATTTATAAAAATGCAGGATTTAAAAGTGTCAAAATACACACCAAAGATGATTCTGAATTACTCATACTTAATATACAAGCTCATAGGGGGATGTTGAGTCTCTTAAAGAAGTATAAAATTGATTTTCAAGATACACAAAATGAATTTTATAATGAAGTATTGTTAGAGTTGTATTACTATAAAAACTATAGCTCTCGTGTAGAACAGATAAATAAAATAATCAAAAAGTATCAACTTGATATAGATAGCTCCTTTGTTGATGAGGGGTCTCAATTAACACAGATGGATGGCTTTGGAAGATTTTCATTAAAATTTGCCAATGAGGTCTTAGCCTTGATGAACAATGAGGAGAAAATACATTCTGATGCTTTAGACGCTCTGGGCTACAATAGCAAATATCTTAATATGCCTAGTTATGACTATCTACCTCCTCTTGAACCAAGTAAAGCAGATATACAATGGCTTCAAAAAAATATCTCTTATTTTGATACTACTCACCTTTTTTATCAACCTATGATGTCACCAAAAGTTAAAAGGGTGATTGGTATTTTAAGAAAGCTTATAAATGAACTCATGAAAAAATATGGAAAAATAGATGAGATACGCATAGAGACAGCCAAAGAGTTGAACTCTAAAAAAGAAGCTGAAAAAATTACTAAAAATCAAACGCAGAACAATAGAAAAAATAAAGAGGCAGAAGAACTTCTTAAAAACAATGGTTTAAATGTAAGCGATAAGAATATACAAAAAGTTAAACTATTTAAAGAGCAAGAGTGTGACTGTTTGTATTGTGGTAAAAATATGACGTTAGATGAAGCTCTTGATGAAAATATAGCAGAGATAGAACACTTTATTCCACGCTCTGTTATATGGATAAATTCTCAAAAAAATAGAATATTGGTACATAAAGAATGTAATCAAAATAAGGGTTCACAAAATCCTATGGTTTATCTAAAATCTATAGGAGAATGGGAAAATTTTAAAGGGCGTGTCAAACTCCACCCCAAAACTCCTAAATATAAATGGCTTACAGATGAAGATGTTATCAATAGTGCCATGGCAAAAGAGAATTGGCAAGATAGCTATCTTAATGATACGCGTTCTGCTACAAGGAGCATTGCAAAATACCTAAATCATTACCTATACCCTAACAAAAATGCACACAATAAAGATGGAGAGAATCACATAACAAGTGTGTCAGGAAAGGCAATAAGTGAACTTAAATATATGTGGGGTATTCATACTGTTATGCCTAAAGATGAAGATGGCAAGAAAGATAGAAACACAAACTACCATCATACACTAGATGCTTTTACCATAGCATTGTGTTCTCCATCAGCTACACAGGCACTAAATAACCACTTTAAGAAAAATGAAAATAGATTTAAAACCAAAGCACTCAAAGAGAAATTGGCTAGTAACATACCCCTATCTTATGATGGGGTTAATGTAGTAGAACATCTTAAAACTTTAGTTGAAAAATATGAGACCAATGCACTCTATGTTTGTCCTTATAATAAAAGAAAAACCAATATGAAAGGCTTTAAAGATGGTAATCTTAAACTCTATGTAGCTAAAGACCCTAAAGATGAGAGTAAGGAAATGTTGGCTGAAATGGAAAAAGTGGCTATTGATGACTCTTTATTCTTTAAGAAAGTAGGGGGGTTTGATAAGCCTAGAAGTGATGATGAAGTCAAAAAAGAGATAGCCTCTATTGTTAAGAGATTGAACCCTCAAAAACAACAAAATATTATAGATGCCATAAAAGTATATGGTGATGCATTATTGGAGTTAAGAGCTAAAGTAAATAGTGTAGATAAAGAGATTAAAAAGATGAAAAATAAGATAAAAACAGGTAAACAGCATAAGGAGTTTAATGATGCTATTAAAATTGAGATGCAACCTTTTCAAGAAGAGAGCAAAACTCTATCGAATCAACTTCAATCACTCACTTGTAGTTTTAAAGTTAAAAATGGGAAGCGACAGATAGTTAGGAGTGTGAAGCTTCATAAGGTTAAAGTAGCTAAAACATCGGCTGATAGTATATTGTTTTTAAAAAAAGAAGATAAGAGCATAGAGAGACTCTCTCTTAGAAACTTTAAACAAGCCATAGAGGAGAAAGAGCCTTTTGTTATAAAAGAAAACGAAAGTACACTCTGTGTAGAGCTATATAGTCACCCTAAACAGAACCAAGTTGTAGGATTAAAATATTTTAGTTCTATAGCAAATCCCCATATCAAGACTAAATTCAATGAAAAATATGGAAATATGTTTGATAATGAAAAACCTATTTCGACTTTGTATAAAAATGATATTATTAAAGTTGATAATAAAAAAAATGGCAGTATTAATTATTATATTTTTAATGGTGGTGGGAATATAGCTGGAACAAATAACAAACTTTCTATCAAAAATATAAATTTAAATAATTTTATAAAAATAGATAATAAAGGAACGGTAAAAGAGAGCAAAGAAAGTACCGTTACGCCAAATAAAACAACGATTATTTCTAAAGTGAAAATAGACTTTTTGGGAAATATTATAGAGGATAAGCCAAATGAAAAGTAAAAGTTATTATAATAGCTTCATATCAAATGGGGATTTGATAGCTTTGGTTAAAGCAAGAGGTGTTTTCCCGAGCCTCACGAGTTTTATACTCTAATTCGGGATGCTTCGTTATGTCTTTCAAACAAATATTTATTAAGCATAAATCTTACTTAAGTTATAAAAATAACTCAATGTCTGTTAAAAATGAATTTACAGATACGACAGTATGCCTTGATGATATTGATATGCTTATTGTTGAAAATCAACAAACCACCATTACTGCTGCTCTTTTATCAAACATGGCTAAAGCCAATATATCGGTCATATTTGTAGATGATAAATACTTACCTTCGGCTATTTGCACAGGACTCTACAAAAATAGTAGAACAAGTAAAATCCAAAAAGCTCAATTATCAGTAAAAAAACCAAGACTAAATCGTCTATGGAAAGAAGTAGTCATCTCAAAGGTTCTAAATCAAGGTGATGTTTTAAATATGATTGTAGAAGATGATTATTTGTATGCTCTCATAAAAAGAGTTACATCAGGTGACAAAGGACACATTGAAGCTGTAGCTGCTGCTTATTATTTCAAAAAAATATTTGGCAGAACTTTTACAAGAGGGGATGCTTTAGATACAAGAAACATAGCTTTAAACTATGGTTATAGTGTTATTAGAAGTTCTATTATACGGTACATCATAGCTTATGGACTAAACCCTTCTTTTGGTATGTGGCATTCTAGTGAACTAAATGCCTTTAACCTAGCAGATGATTTGATTGAACCGTTTAGACCTATTGTAGACTTGTATGTCGTGGGTAATGTGCATAAAGAGAGTAAGTTTACATCAGACATGAAATTTGACTTAGTGAAGTTACTCTATACCAAGGTCATAAGCATAGATGGTAAAAGAGTAATTGTAAATGATGCTGTTAAAAACATTGTTTCTTCCTATCAGTCATATTGTTTAGGTAAAAGAGATGATATAGAGCTGTTTTTCTTGGAGAAGAAATGAGAAATATTAATGCTAAAGTAAGTGGGTACAGAAAAATGGTTTTATTTGTAATGTTTGACATCTCTACTGAAACAAAAAAAGATTTAGAGAAGTATCGTAAGTTTAGAAAAAAGCTTTTAGATTTTGGCTTTATAATGTTTCAATATTCTGTTTATGTTCGTTTTTGTAACAGTTTGGTCATTGCTCAAAAATATGAAAAGAAAATAGAAGATATAGCACCCACAAATGGCTCAATTCGCATCATGAAAATCACAGAAAGTCAGTATAGTAACATGATAACAATCGAAAATTATCGAGAAAAACCAGAAGAAAAGGTAGCTCAACAGGGGCAAACCTTTATGGTTTTTTAGAAGAATATACTCTTTAAAACCCTATTTAAAGGGTTTTGGTAGAACTCTATATTATATCAAATGGGGATTTGAGAGTAGGTTAAAGTTGGGTGATGCTC
>JALSLJ010000003.1 GCA_026988315.1 Sulfurimonas sp.
TAGTAAGAACAGCAGGAGCTTTAACAACCACTAAACCATCAAGTAACCAAGTTTTATCAGCTGTAAGTGTCATGCTTTGTGTGATTTCACCACTTAAAGTAGCTGTTTCTAAAGTCGTACCTGTAGCTGTTTCAGTAGCTGCTGCAGGTGTATCATCACCATCATCAGTACAGCCTGTAAAGGCTACCATGGTTGCAACTAAGGCACTCAGTACTATTTTGTTATTAAATTTCATTTTAAACTCCGTTTTTAATTAATTTAACGAAGTATAAAAAATCTTTATTACTTAAATATTTCTACTTGGAGACAAAAGAGTTACAAAGAGGTGTTGAGTCTATGTAAGAGTACAGATATAGAGGGGAATTAAATCCCATCTACACGAAGTAGTTTAGTTTTACCAACCATAAGGTCGATTGTTTTACCTATTCTAATCCAAACGCTTTCTTGTCTGTATTCGATGTTATGTTTTCTACAAACCTCTTTTACTAGAGGTTGCATCTTTTGCTGATAAGATTGAGGTGTGTTTGGAAACAGGTGATGCTCTATTTGGTAATTTAAAAACCCTTGAGCAAAGTCAATTAAATCTGTTCCTGTATTATAATTTACACTTCCCATAATTTGTCTCAGGTAAAATTCACCTTGAGATTTATGTGGTTCAGAAAATTGGTAGATATCTCCAGCAGAGTGATTAGGAACGATCACTAAAAATGAGTGAAGATTTGCATATGCCTCAGCCATTATAAGTATGATTAAAGCACTCCAAACAGCTTCCATCCCAAGTGGTAAAAACAGAAGTGGCAGTAAAACAAACTGAACTATTCCATAAGGGAGATAGAAATTCTTCCACAACTCTGCACCATTTTTTGTAAATGGGGAAAATTCATAACCATCTATCTCTGGCTCTCTTTTTTTTCTACGCTCTTTATTTTCTAAGATTCTCAGTGTGTTTGGAGCATAGTAGGTAAACTTCCAAGTAGCTGCAAATAGATAAACAAAAACTCTTCTGAGCCACATAGGGGTGTTTGATTGAATCAACCATTGCATATTTCTCTCAACATTATCTGGGTCATCATCCTCACCTAAATGGTAGTGATGCATAATGTTATGTTCATATTCCCAAGCCTCAGGTTTAATCCAATCTAACCAATGAATATATCTGTTCTTGCCTCTTGCATAACCAGCTTTTGTGTATTGAACTGGAATATTAGGAACTTTATCATAAGCACCGTGTAAGATAGGATGTGTAACATTTGCCCATCTAGAAACATTGCCAACACCGATTAAAATCGCTGCAAGTATAGCTATTGTCCAAAATCCAAAAGTACTTAAACCTATAGATATTTCAAGTGAAGTAGCTAGGTAGATAAAAAAGAAACCTAGTAAAGTTGCACCTCTTCCCCATCTCTCAAGTTTTAAAAGATGTTGAAAATCTTCTTGTCCCACAGGACCAAGATTGGCTTTAATCTCTTCTAAATCTTTTTGAAGTTGTTCCTTATCAACATCTTCATATCTTGCATATTGATGTTCAGGAGAGATTTTCTCTTCTGGTTTGCTTTTAATCACTTGCTCATCAGAGGCTGCACATGCTACTGATTCTTGAATTGCTATCTCAGCTTCATGTTTTGTAATTCTTTCTTGAGCAGCAAGCTCTTCTGCCTCTTCGGTAGATACTATCCCTTCTCTTGCAGTAAGTTTATCATCAAGTGATTCTTTTTCTTTATCTGACAAAAGGCACTCCTTATATATAGTAATATTGACACCCATAAAGGGCATTTGGTAATTTGCATTATATGAAAAAATACTTAAAAATAGGTTTATTTTCTATTTTTTCTCAATAATAACTTATAGAAGATATATATTAATTTATTTAAGTTTATTTAAATATTTTTATATCTGATTATGATAATATATCTTTAGGATAACTAAAATTAGGAGAAAACAGATGTTAAAAATGAAAAAAATAATAACGGTGATGACCGTTGGACTAGTGCTTATGCTAGTCTCACCACAGCAATTAGTTGCAGATGAATTGGGCATCCGCATCATAAAGTTATTAGATAAAGAAAATATAGGCAATGATGCATTATACACAGTGAAGAGTTTGGTAAAGCAGGGTGCTGATGTAAACAGTGTGGATGAGGATGGATATACACCTCTTATAAGTGCATCTGCTGCAGGCAAGTTAGATATAGTTAAGTTTTTACTTAAAAAAGGTGCAGATATTGATGCATCTACAAATGGATTTACATCTTTAATGTTGGCAAGTCGTAATAAGCACTATGATGTTGCAACTTTACTCATAAAAAAAGGTGCTAATATAAATCTAAAAAATATTTATAAAGAGACAGCACTCCATTGTGCCGCTCAAGGTGCTTTAGATAAACTTGTTGTTTTGCTGATAAAAAAAGGTGCTGACATAGATGCAAAAGATGAAGATGGTGTTACTGCACTTATTTATACTACAAAAAATGCTTTAGAAAAAAGTTCGTTATTGTTGATAAAAAAAGGTGCTCAATTAAATGTAAAAGATAGAGAGGGTATAACACCATTAGTATATGCTACAAAAAGTTCTATGTCAAAAGTGGCAATAAAGCTGCTTGACAATGGTGCAGCGATAGATGTAAAAGATGATGATGGACATAGCCCTTTGTATTTTGCTTTGGAGTATAACATGAAAGATCTGTTTTCAAAACTAATAGAAAAAGGGGCAAATACTGATGTTGAGGATTCTCACCATGTTACTCCGCTGTTTTTCGCAGCTAGAGAGGGTTTGACTAAGAGTTTGATCAAATTGATAGAAAATGATGCAGATATAAACGAAAATGATAAATTTGAAAAAACACCTCTAATTATAGCTATTCAATATTCAAAGCCTAAAACTGCAAAAGTACTCATCAAAAAAGGTGCTGATATAAATGCAGTTGACAAAGATAAAAATACACCTCTTTTGTATGCAACTAAATTAGCTCTTTCAGATTTAGCAATACTTCTTATAAAAAAAGGTGCTGACATCCACGCAGAAGATAAATATAGAGAAACTCCACTCATCAATGCTTCTGAAAAAGGGCTGACTCAGGTGGTCAAACTTCTAATTCAAAAGGGTGCAAAAGTTGATGCTAAAGATAAAGCAGGTAAAAAAGCTATAGATTATGCGATTTCACATGGCTATAAAAGTGTTGTAAAGTTGCTTCAAGAAGCTTCTCAATAATCTTTTACTTTGTGATATTTTAAATAGATGAGTTGTAAAATCTCCAAAGCAATGAGATAATAGCTTTGGAGTGGAGGTTCATTGAAGATTATTTATCGTGACAAGCAAAGCAAAGCGCACTACCAGTATTGTGGCTTCTCAAATAAGTGTTATATGGAGTTCCGTGAACATCATGACAAGATGAGCATTGAACCTTTCCATCTCTTAACATATCACTAACAAAAGAAGCACCTACAATATCAATAACAGGTGTGTTTATAGGCCTTAAGCTAGCTCTACCCTCTATGTATTGAATAGAGATTGGGTGATCATCTGTCATATCTCCACCAGAACCAACAGCTTTATAAGCTAATGCTGGCATAGTTGCTGGAGTTGCTGGATTTGTACCTATAAGAACTCCATTTATATCAGAGTTCCCTGCACCAGGAGCATTGATGACACTATTCATAGCACTCACACCATCGTGACAGCTAAGGCATGCCATACTAGCACCAGTAGGAGCTGTATCAGTAGTAGTACCAGCTATAGTGACACCTGCAACTCCAGCACTAGAAGCACCATACATAGTAAAAACAGTATCGCTAGTTGGCTTATTCCAAAGTGGAGCTGGCTGGTAGTCTTTATTTGCAACGTGAGGTGTATGGCAGTAAACACATGTCTCACCATTATCAGTCAAGGTACTTGTTGAACTAGTTATGTCTGCATGAGGACCTGTTAGTGCAAAAAGACCACTAGAAAGAGCAGTAAGTGCGACAATGCTTGTTATAAATTTATTTTTCATTAAATATACCTTCTTTTAGGATTTATAGAAATTTTTAGCACAAAATTTAAATGATTGTGACAAGATTCTATAAACTATTATCAGAATCTTTTTGGTGAAAATCTCATTTATAACTTTGCATGTGAAAAAGTATAACATAAAAAAAATTTATATGTCAATGTACGACTAACAAATTTAAACTTTTGTTATTTTTTTAAACAGGTGTGTAGATTAGTAATATAAATTAAATAATGATTTAATCAAAAAAGTCAAGTTTAAGATTAGAAATTAAATCTAAGGCTATAACTATAATATAAACATGATTTAGATAGAATACAAACAATTTAAAGAATAGTACTTACATTGGAGAGTTTATATGGATGCAGCCAAATATATTTGGATGAATGGAGAGTTTGTTGCTTGGGAAGATGCTAAAATACATGTGCTTTCTCATACATTACATTATGGTAACGGTGTTATAGAGGGAACTAAAGCTTATAAGACAAAAAAAGGTTATGCAATCTTTCGTCTTAATGAGCATACAGCAAGATTAAAAGAATCTGCTAAAATGACTCTTATTAACATCCCTTATAGTATAGAGGAGATGAATCAAGCGCAAATTGACTTGATAAGAAAAAATGAGTTTACGGGTGACAATGTATATCTTCGCCCCTTTGCATTTTTAGGTTATGGTGTTATGGGTGTTTATCACAAAGATGCCCCTGTTGAGACTGTAATGTCTGCCTGGGAATGGGGTGCTTACCTTGGAGAGGAGGGTCTTCAAAAGGGGATTAAACTTAAGATAGCATCCATGACACGCCCTGCTAACACCTCAAATATGGGTAAAGCAAAAGCATCTGCTAACTATTTAAACTCTCAAATGGCAAAATTTGAAGCTATTGATTGTGGCTATGATGAGGCACTTCTTTTAGATGATCAAGGTTATGTGGCAGAAGCTAGTGGAGCGTGTTTCTTTATGGTAAAAAATGGAGAGCTTATCACCCCTCCAAATGATAACTCTTTAGCCTCTATAACTCAAAAAATGGTTATTGAGATGGCGGAGGATTTTGGTATCAAAGTAACTCGTCGTCGCATAACTCGTGAAGAGGTTTATGTGGCTGATGAAGCATTTTTAACAGGAACAGCCGCAGAGATTACTCCTATAGCTATAGTTGATGCTAGAGAGATAGGGCGTGGTTCACGCGGGGAGATGACTCAAAAGATTCAAAGTACATATTTCGATATAGTATTTGGTCGCAATGAAAAATATGAGCACTATCTTACATATATAGACTAGTCTTAACAGATATTGTGCTATTTGTTTATTAAAAACTATTACAATTGCATAAATTAAAGTAAAATAAAATTAAGGAATATAGATGGCATCAGATATGAATGACTATTTCAATAAGAAGAAGAGTGAAAGTGGTGGTTTTGGAAAAAAATCTAGTGGTGGTTCTGGCGGTGGAGGTGGGAGCGGTCCACAAATGCCAAACATTGATGTAAACTTCGGTGGTAAAAAAGCAGGAATTATATATTTTTTAATAGCTGTAGTGCTTCTTTTAGTGCTTGCAAAACCTTTTACCATAATAGAAGAGGGACAACGAGGTATTTTAAGTACTAATGGTAAGTATCAAGATCAAGCTTTACTTCCAGGTCTTCACTTTATTATGCCAGTTATTCAAAAGGTGTATGTTGTTGATACTAAGGTTCGTATAATTAACTATGCTTCACGCATTGAAGCAAATACAGTAGCATCAGGAATTACAACTAAGCCAGCAGTTACAGTTCTTGATAAGCGGGGTCTTCCAGTTTCTATCGAGCTTACAGTTCAGTATAGACTTAACTCACAGTTCGCTGCACAAACTATTTCAAATTGGGGATTTAGCTGGGAAGATAAAATTATCAACCCTGTTGTAAGAGATGTGGTTCGTAATGTAGTTGGTAAATATGACGCAGAGTCACTTCCAGAGATGAGAAATACTATCGCTGTTGCTATTGAAGCGGGTGTTCGTGATAGTGTGGCTAGCCTTAAAAATTCTCCAGCTATTTTACAATCTGTGCAACTTCGTGAGATAGTCCTACCTGCAAAAGTTAAAGAGCAGATAGAAAATGTGCAGATTGCTAAACAACAAGTGCAGCGTGCACAACAAGAGGTTGAAAAAGCTAAGCAAGAAGCATTTAAGCGCGCTGAAGAGGCAAGGGGTGTTGCTGAAAAAGCTAGAATTGAAGCACAAGGTATGGCAGATGCTGTAACTATTCAAGCAGATGCAAAAGCAAAAGCAAACCTTTTGATCTCAAAATCTTTAACTACTAAGCTGTTACAGTTAGAGCAGATGAAAGTTCAAGCTAAGTTCAATGAAGCACTTCAAGTAAATAAAGATGCGAAGATTTTCTTAACACCTGGTGGATCAACTCCAAATATCTGGGTTGATATGAAAAATGGTCACCAGCAAAAAACTTCTATTAAGTAAGTGAATATGCAAAATGCAATAGAAAGAATTGACTGGCAAAAGAGTGATCTTTTGCCAGTTATTGTTCAAGATGCCAAAAATAACGAAGTTCTAATGATGGCTTATATGGATAAGCAAGCTTTAGAACTTTCACTAACTACAAAAATAGCTCATTATTTTTCACGCTCCAAACAACGCATTTGGAAAAAAGGTGAAAGTAGTGGTCACATCCAAAAAATCCACTCTTTTAATCTTGATTGTGATAATGATACACTTCTTATAAAAGTAACTCAAGAGGGTGTAGCATGCCATACAGGAAGACGATCATGCTTTTTTACTGAGTTAGAATCAGGCGAGCAAAACTCATCTATAGAGGTAAATACGGATGCAATGTATGGAGTGATAGACACACTTTATCACACAATTCAAGAGAGAAAAAATGCAGACCCAGCATCATCATGGACAGCAAAACTTTTTGCAAAAGGTGAAAATACAATACTAAAAAAAGTTATTGAAGAAGCTGGTGAATTTTCTTTTGCATATAAAGATGATGATGAGGGTGAAATGATATATGAAGCAGCAGATTTAACCTATCATATGTTAGTAGCCTTAGCTGCAAAAAATATATCCCCTGATAGAATTAAACAAGAACTCTCTCGTAGATTTGATATGAGTGGAATATTAGAAAAAAATTCAAGACCTGAGTGATGCAAGAAAATATTACTGACTTTATAAATAATTTAATCTTTTACGATTATATTCTTTTTGGCGGTATATTTTTACTTTTTATTTTATTGCTTGTTTTAACTATACTATTAAGGCGAAAAACTTTTTTGGCTGTTTTTTTATTATTATTTTCTTTTTTTCTTCTTTTTATCGGTCCAATAATTGGTTACAATCAAATGCATCAGTTTTTATTTAAAAACACAACAGAACTTGTCAGTCAAAAAAAGTTAAATTTTACACAGGCAGTTGTTGTAAAAGGGATACTTACAAATGAATCAAAATTTGATTTTACAAGCTGTAAAATAACTGCAAGTGCTTATAAAATTAGTGGCAACTCCCTCAAAGATTTTATTTTTGCATTTAATCCATTTAAGAAAATGTCGATTATAGAACAAGATATAGTCAAAGGTGAGGTTAGAGATTTTAAGATTATAGTTGAGCCTTTTACTTATTCTAAAGATTATAATATTTCAATTAAGGCAAGGTGCAAATGACATTATTTAATTACTGGCACTTTATTGTTTTTGGAATTATTTTTATTATATTTGCTCTTGGGATAATTGCTTCATTTAAGCAGGAGAAGAAATTAGTTATCCCTATGATTATCTCTGTCTCTCTAATAGCAGCCTTGGTAACAGGATTTTCGGTAGTTGTAGTTGATAAATATACAAAGATAGTTAAGCTCTATAAAATGAAAAACAAAAGACTTTTAAGTATCGAAAAAATTGTTTACACCGGCATAGTTAAAAATGAGGGGAATCATGAGATTGGTGAGGTAACTTTTGAGATTAAATTAGTAAATAAAGGGCATGTAACAGGAAATATAAAAGGTGGTCCAGATTTTTTTAAGCCAAGTGGATTTGCTGATTTTTTTGGAGGCGGATCAAAGGTTTTATATAAGCCTCAAACTGTAACAAAAAAGTTTATAGTTGCTAGAAATTTAAAAGCAGGGGAATCAAAATCATTTAGAGTTTATTTTGACTTTCCGCCATATTTTAGAAGTGTCTCGCAGTTTGCACAGGTGTATGGACACTAAAGAGTCAATATTTAAGTCCTAAAGGCTTCAGTGCTTTATTTATGTTTTTTATCTGCGTATTTTTATTTCTGCACCAAGTTGGGCTAAGTAGAGAATCATCATCTATTCCTGCTGTAACTCTCTGAACAGAAATATTATCTGGTTTCATTTGAATTGATTCCACTAAGACATCCAGATAGTCCTCTTCGCTAATAGGGGTGAATAGTCCCTTAGTAAAATCATTTGCTAAGGCAGTTCTTTTTACAACATAAAGAGGGTGGTATTTTACGGAGTCTATACCCCAAGAATATGCCTGCTTAGAGGTTTCTAACATCATCTCTTTAGTTTCATCAGGGAGCCCAAATATTAGATGACCACAAACATGTAATCCTCTCTCTTTTGATTTTAAAATCCACTCTTTAACATTGGCACTATTGTGACCGCGATTGATTTTATCTAGTGTTTCATCATATACTGACTGTATGCCAAACTCTATCCATATCTCTTTGTCTTGATTGAGAAAAGCAAGATAATCAAGAGTTTCATCTGTAATAGAATCTGATCGGGTACCAATACTGAGACCAACCACATTAGGCAAAGACAAAGCTTTGTCGTAAAGTGCTTTGAGTGTATCAAATGGAGCATAGGTGTTAGTAAACGATTGAAAATATACTAGAAATTTCTCTGCACCATATTCGTTTGTTTGTCTTTTACTTATTGCATCGAATTGAATTTCTAGTTGCTCAAGCTGGAGTTGTAGGTTTGGGTTTGTTTTTGAATCTAGGTTGAGATGAAATCCTTTAAGCTCTTGAATCTCACCTGTACTTGCACTAAAAGAATCGTTTTCACAAAAAGTACAACCACCTTTGGCAACTGTACCATCTATATTTGGGCAGGTGAAGCCAGAGATATTGATGCCTACCTTGTAAATCTTGCAAGAAAACTTAGACTTTAGATAGTTTCCATATGTATATATCTGCTGCATTAAATGATATATTTACCTGTAAAGCAAGCAGTACAATAGTTGTCTCCCTCTGCATTTACACTTCTTAGCAGTGAAGCCTCATCCAAATAAGCTAAAGAATCAGCTTCAATATAATCACAAATCTCTTGAGTTGACATATTTGCAGCAATAAGATTCTCTTTATTAGGGGTATCAACGCCATAGAAGCATGGGTCGGTTGTAGGAGGAGAAGAAACTCTCATGTGAACTTCGCTTGCTCCTGCCTCTTTTAGCATTCTAATAATTCTTCTTGAAGTTGTTCCACGAACAATAGAATCATCAATAACGATAACCCTTTTGCCCTTAATAATATCTGTCATTGGAGAGAGTTTCATTTTAACTTTTAAATCACGCATCTCTTGAGTTGGTTCTATAAAAGTGCGACCGATATAGTGGTTACGCATAATCCCCATCTCATAAGGGATACCACTCTCTTGAGCATACCCAATTGCAGAGGGAACACCACCATCGGGAACAGGGATAACTACATCTGCTTCAATTGGTTTAATTCTTGCTAACTCTTTACCCATATCTTTTCTTGTTTGATATACAGATTGACCAAAGACTTTTGAGTCTGGACGAGCAAAATAGACATACTCAAATATACAGTGTTTTGGAGTAGGCTCAAAAACTTTTACAGATATGGGGGTTTTGTCTTTTTCAAAAATCAGAAGTTCACCTGGTGCAACATCACGAATAAATTCTGCACCAACAAGATCAAAGGCACAAGTCTCGCTCGCAACTATATATCCGCCATTTGGAAGGCGACCTAAACTTAGAGGTCTAAAACCGTGACGATCACGCATTGCAAACATCTTTGTTCTGCTAAGGAATACAAGTGAGAAAGCACCCTCTATCCTTTGAACAGCATCTATAATCCTATCAATAAGCTTTTTTTGTTCACTCTTTGCTATGAGATGGATAAGATTTTCTGTGTCCATGAATGTTTGAAATATTGCACCTTTTTCAATGAGGGCGTTACGAACCTCTTCGGCATTAGTTAGGTTGCCATTATGTACAATTGCCATCTCACCTAAGTCGTATCTGGCAAATACCGGTTGCGCATCTAAAATAGAGTCATCACCAGCAGTTGAGTAGCGTGTATGACCAATTGCACTTGTGCCACTTAGGGTATTGAGTTTTGCTTCATCAAAAACACGCATAACTAAACCACGCTTTTTGATAGTGTGTAGTTTCTCCCCATCTGAAGAGCTGATTCCAGCAGCTTCTTGACCACGGTGTTGGAGTGCATGAAGAGAAAAGTAAGCTAGCTTAGAAGCCTCTTTATGACCAAAAATACCTACAACAGCACACTTTTCATTAACATTTTCTAGCAAAATAAATTCCTTACAAGTTCTTAATGTTTCATTAGGCGAATTATACTGAGATTTAAGTAAAAAAGAGTTTATACTTAAATTTTATAACTCTAAACAATCACTAATTGTGTAAAGTCCAGAGTTTTTATCTACAAGCCACGAAGCAGCTCTAATAGCACCTTTGCTAAAAGTATTTCTTGAAGTTGCTGTATGGTTGAGTTCTATAAACTCACCATCATTGTAAAAGCCAACAGTATGACGACCAACAATGTCTCCACCACGCAGAGCCATAACAGCAATCTCATCTTCACTTCTCTCACCAATATTTCCATCTCTTCCGCTTATACGAACTTTATCTAAGTTTAAACCACGACCATGTGCAGCCGACTCGCCAAGAGTGAGAGCTGTGCCACTAGGAGCATCTTTTTTATGTTTATGGTGCATCTCAACAATCTCTATGTTAAAACCATCAAGTGCAGCAGCAGCTTGATACACAAGCTTGTTTAGTAGTGCTACACCTAAAGACATATTTGTAGCATAAAGTACAGGCATTAGTTCACTTGATTGTTTTAGAAGGTTTAATTGATGCGTATTTAAACCAGTTGTTCCAATAACTAAAGGTTTTGGTGTTTTCATAGCTCCCTCTAAAAGAGCTTCGCAAGCATTAGGTAGTGAAAAATCTATTACAATATCGCAAGCGTTTAAAAATGCCTTCATATCTGATGTTACTAAAACAGATGGGTCTATCGAAAAATCTAAACTATTGCGTACAAAAACACTGCTTAGACTAATATCTTCAGTCTCTTTTAAATCATCTAGTATCAACTTTCCTACTCTACCATTTGCACCAAATACACCAACTCTAGTCATTTATTTTCCTTTATTACTTTTAATTTAGTAGTTCATCTACATAAGAGATTACTTGTAAAGCTGCAACAGCTCCATCTCCAGCTGCACTAACAACTTGTTTAGGAGCAGCAATTCTCATATCTCCAGTTGCATACAGACCTGGAGTTGAAGTTTTCATACTTATATCTACTATCACTTCACCAGTTTTACTTATTTCACATAAGAAACTACCATCTTCTTGCATAAGAGCTTCATTATTTACATCATTTCCAACAAAAGTGAATACTCCTGGCACTACGATATCGCGTATCTCTCCATCTTTATTTTTTACTTTCAGTCCATTTACACCCATTTTATCGCCATAAACTTCATCGGGAACAGAGTTTAATACCAGCTCGATATTTTCTGTTCTCTCAATTCTAGCAATTGTATTTGGAGCAGAACGAAAAGTGTCGCGTCTGTGAATAAGATACACTTTTGAACAAATTTTTGCTAAGTAAAGAGCCTCTTCTAAAGCAGTATCTCCTCCACCTACAACTACAACCTCCTTTCCTTTATAAAAAAATCCGTCGCATGTAGCACAAGTGCTTACACCTTTTCCAAAAAACTCATCCTCACCTTTAAAGCCTGCACGACGAGGAGAAGAACCAGTCCCTATTATAACACTATACGCTTCATCTACAGTACCATCAGCTTTATGGATTGTAAATATATCACCGTCTTTACTCACACGAGTAACTTCAATCATCTCATGTTTAAGACCAAATTTTTGACATTGTTTTGGCCATGGCATCATGAGATCCATCCCTGTAATCTCACCAGTAACACCAGGATAGTTTTCAATCTCTGATGAGTTCATTATTTGCCCACCAGGCATCCCCTTTTCAAACATAGTTACATTTTCCAAACCACCACGAGTTGTGTAAAGTCCAGCAGTAAGACCAGCTGGTCCACCACCAATAATTGCGCAATCTAATACCATTGAAATTTCCTTTTTTACAGTTCTTGTATCTCTGAAGCTAATTCTTTTAAATTATCTAGTTTTCGTATCATACTATCTTGTTTATAAAGAGAGTCTTTGGATTTCTTTATAAAAAAAATAGATGGGGATTCATAGATGTTAAATCTTTGTATAAAACTTAAAGATGTTTTTGTTCCACTTCGTAAAAAGGTTGTTGTCTTACTATTTTGTCTAACAGCATTGTAGTAGTCTATTGCAATTATAGGGGTGTTTAAATCAGTGTTTGCCAAATCTTGCATGGTGTCTTTTTCTTTTGAGGAGTAAAAAACTACTATATATTTGTCATGAGTTGGGATAAATATATCATTTTTTTCATAAAAAATCCACTCTTTGAAGTCGATAAATTTATATTCTGAAAATTTGTAGTTGAAGTATGCAAAGGCAGTCGCTATCATAAGCGTGCCAAAAAATGAAGCAAGAAGAGTAGAGACAGATAAGAGGCTTTTGCCTCTCTTTGCCACTACCTAATCTCCTTACGCTAAAAGAGCGTCGATTTTTTCAGCGAGAGCTTGTTTAGATTGTGCTCCAACTACTTGATCTACCATCTCACCGTTTTTGAAAAACATGATAGTAGGGATAGATCTGATACCAAACTTAACAGCAATATCTTGCTCTTCATCAGTATTTACCTTACAGATACTAGCCTTTCCGTCATAATCTTCAGCTAACTCTTCAATTACTGGAGCGATCATACGACAAGGTCCACACCACGGTGCCCAAAAGTCTACTAAAGATACACCCTCAGCTAAAGTCGCTTCAAAGTTTGAACCAGTTAATTCTATATATTTTCCCATTAAGGATTCCTTGTTAATAATTTAATACAAACATTATACAAACCTAATCTTTAAATACATCTTTATAAATTTGTTTTAAACATTTTATTAATTATTATAAAAAATACAATCCCTCCTGCTAGCAAAGAACTTACACCACCATAAAATATATTTGATTCTTTTGTGATTATCCCTATGCAGGAGAGTATGAGGCCTAGAAGTGCATAAAACCATTGCAATAATGCTAGCCTTTGTGGGAGCATTTCATGAAGCATTGGTACACTTCTCTCTTCAATAAGAGGTGAGTAGATTTGAAACCATATAAGAAAAGGGATAATCTTATAAAAGTTCCCAATGATTAAAAATCCAAAAAATCCAACTAGCATGATCCACATCCCAAGCCTTAAAACAGTTTCATTTTCATTCAATAGATAGGAACTAAGAAGTAGAAAAGAGAGTATAAAAGATAGAAATCCTACATACATTGATTTTGCCCATATATCGTGAATAGCTTTTGCTCTTGATCTAGTCATTTTAAAAAGTTGATACATATATAATAGAATAGCTAAGATTGTGGTAGCGTAAGCAATATTTTGTAAATACTCTGTTAAGACTAAAGGTGAGAGCATCATAATAATTACACCTATGCTTAGCGTAAAGAAACTTTTTGAAAACTCATTATCGCTAATACGCTTTGCTAGACCAAACATAGGGATTAAAATTATAGAAATTCCCATAATAAGCATGATTACAAAGCCTACGATAAGTCCAAATGTATGAGTGTTAAGAAGTGCATGAGGATCAATTTCTAAGTATCCATTAAAACTAAGTGCCATAATTATTCCACTTATTATGCCTGTGAGTAAAAAGAAATTACTCATCTTCATCGCTTTTGTAACGCTTGTTTTTCTTCTGGCATTTTTAAGAGTAAGTAAAAATTCAATCGCATATATAGCCATAGCAACGAGAACTAAACTTCCCCCTAAGAGTAAAAATATTTGTTGAGCGTAAAAGCCAAATAACATTAAGACAAGACCTATGGTTAAAAAAATCCAAACATATTTAAAAATATTTACATTATAATGTTTCGTCTCTACAATAACAGGACCTAGTTGAGCCATAGCAGAAAAAATTGCCATCATTACAAACCCAAGCATATACAGATGTACCCATCCAACTATTGCAAAATCCCTTAGGTCTGCAAATGGATCTATGAAAAAAAGCCAAAGCATGCTTAGGAGAAAAAAAAATCCACTTAAAGTAAAATAGGGTTTCATTAACCGTATTGAGGGGGAAAAATTTGGAGATACATTCATTGTAAAGCTATCCTTTATAAAAATTATTACATTTTATATGAAAGTAACAAATTTTTCTATAAAATAGGAAAAATATTTAAAGGGTTTGTATGAAACTAACAGTAACTGATGGAACTATAGGTGTGAGACCACCTGTCGCTAAACCACATCCAGGTTTTTTACATGAGGTTGGAGAGAAAAAATTTAGAGAAGTTGTTAATGAGCATTACGAAGCTATAAAGACGAGTGACATAGCGTTTTTATTTCCAGTTCATGATGAGGATGATTTTGCAGAAGCTCAAAAACATGCAGCAGACTTTTTAATTGAGATATGTGGTGGGCCTGATTACTTTACTCAGAGTCGTGGAGATCATCAGATGGTTGGTCGTCATGCACCTTTTCGTATAGATGAATCGGGTCGTATTTCTTGGTTGCAATTGTATATCCCTCTGTTAGAGCCTTTGGCAGACGAGGGGATTACAGAGGAATATATACAAAGTTTTTGGGATTATTTAGACATTTTTTCAATGTGGCTTGTAAACACAGAGCATTAAAAGGTAACAAGCTCTCTTTTTCTGCTGCGAAATATTGCACATTGTGTATATCCTACACTTTTTGCCATATCTATCACCTTTTGGCTAAACAGACCGATCTGTTCTGGTTTGTGTGCGTCTGAACCGAAACATATGGGGATGCCCATCTCATAGGCTTGTTTTAAAAGAGATGGGGAGGGATAGGGCTCACTTATCGGTTTTCTAAGTCCTGCAACATTTATCTCTAAGGTCATATCGGCCTCTTTAATTGCGCGAAGTGCATTTTTTGCGATTTGATTTATATTTTTGTTTGGCATATATTTAAAAACTTTGATAAGGTCTAGATGACCGACAATATCAAAGTGCCTAGATTGTGCCATCTCCTCTATGGCATGAAAGTATTTTTCCCAAATACTATCTATATCTTCATGTTCATACCTTCCAATAAATTCAGGGTTATCAAATCCCCAATCATCTATAAAATGAACTGAGCCGATAAGATAGTCAACATCTGCATTTAAAACTCTCTCATCCATATGACCTTTGAGGTAGTCAACTTCATAGCCTAAAAGTATCTCGATTTTATCTTTATACTTTTCTTTTAATTCTAAAATATCACTTTCGTACCTTTTCATTTGTTCAAAACTCATACGGTATTTTGGATCAAAATCCATAGGTGCATGATCGGAAAAACCGAAAGCTTTTACACCCATTTGTATAGCTTTTTCTATATATTTTTCAATTGAACCCTCAGCATGGTTACACAGAGTTGTATGGTTATGTAAATCAACTATCATAATATTCTCACATTTATACTTTTTATGCTATTATAGTGATAAATAATTAAATTTGCTAATTTTAACATTGTGGAGAGGTTTTTATGACTCAAGAAGAATTAGATGCGTTGATGAGTGGTGAGATAGATGATATTGACAGTTTAGAAGAGGAATCTTCAGAAGAAGTTGTTAGTGATAAAGCGTTAGAGATAGAAGAAGAAGTTGAAAATTCAGCTGAGAAAGATATGCCTATTGGGTATAATCAAGAGACTTCTCACCATTGGCCACTTCCTGCTACAGATGAAAATAAAATGGTGCATCAACTCGATGATGTAACAAAAGAGAGCGAAGAGAAGGCGAGTGAAATTTTTGATATTATTGAAGCAATAAGTACAAGCTTAATGGAAAAAGAGGAAAACTCGCAACGCATTATAGATGTACTCTCTAGTAATGTAGAGCTTTTTACTACATTAACTGCAAAATTTCCAGATGTCGAAGCTTTTAAAACACAGCTAGAAAAAAATGAAACTGCACTCTTAGATGAAAAGGAAGTGCTAGAGATGCTACAAACTAGTGGCGACTCTATAATGAGTGTTATGGATATAATGCAGTATCAAGATATTCACCGTCAAAAAATTGAGCGTGTTATCAATGTTATGCGAGCACTTTCTAAATATATGAATACTCTCTTTGAGGGGCGTGTTGATGATGAAAAGCTAGTTTCTTCAGCAACTCACTTGCCAGGTGATGCAACTGATAACTTAGCTTCAACAGATGATATAGAAGCACTTTTAGCACAGTTTGGAAACTAATGGATAAGGTAGAACTTCTCTCTCCAGCAGGAACTTTAGAAAAACTAAAAATAGCATTAGATTTTGGTGCTGATGCTGTTTATGGTGGAGTAAGCCATTTCTCACTTCGTATTCGCTCTGGTAAAGAGTTTTCTATGGAAGAGTTTCAAGAGGGTATAAAGTATGCTCATGAAAGAGGAAAAAAAGTTTATGCAACTATAAATGGATTTCCTTTTAATTCACAACTAAGCCTTTTAAAAAAACATATAGTAAAAATGGCAGAGCTAAAACCAGATGCTTTTATAGTAGCTACTCCTGGTGTTTTAAAACTATGCCATGATTTAGCTCCAGATATGCCTCTTCATCTCTCAACCCAAGCAAATGTCATGAATCTCTTAGATGCTCAAATCTATCATGAGATGGGGGCTACCCGCATAATTACTGCAAGAGAAATTTCACTCAAAGATTTAGTTGCCATAAAAACAGAACTTCCTGACTTAGAACTAGAAGTTTTTGTTCATGGAAGTATGTGTTTTGCATATAGTGGCAGGTGTCTTATCTCAACTTTGCAAAGCGGACGAGTGCCAAATCGTGGTTCTTGTGCGAATGACTGTCGATTTCCCTATGAGATGTACGCTGCAAACCCAGAAACGGGAACACTTTTTAGACTTGAAGAGGATGAGGGTATTGGCACATATATCATGAATGCAAAAGATTTAAATTTAGCTTCGCACATAAAAGAGATTTTAGACAGTGGTGTGGTAGATTCTGTAAAAATTGAGGGTCGAACAAAAACAGCTTATTATGCCGCTATTACTGCAAAAGCTTATAGAATGGCTATTGATGATTATTATGCAGACACATTAGATAGCAAAAAGTACCAGTATGAGTTGCAATCACTTCAAAATCGTGGATATACGGATGCTTACTTGGTTTCTCGACCATTTGAAAGGCATGATACACAGAGTTTAGACTTTACGATGCAGCTAGGAACTCATCAGGTAAGTGGGCAAGTAAATGTAGAGGGAACACATTTTTTATGTAAATATAAAACTTTGCCAAATGATGAACTAGAAATTGTTGCACCAAAGGGTTCTCAAATAGAGTTAGTTGATAATGAGATAGGAGCCACATATGAAAGAGATGGAAAAATCTATATGAAATTTAAGAAGCTTCTTGCCCAAAATGGTAAAATTTGGGAATCGGTGCATAGCGGAAATGTAAATCCGATTATACTACCAACATCCTTGCCTTCATATACATTCTTAAGAATCCCTTCACATGAGGATATGGGAACCTATCCTAAAAGTTAAATGAAATCTAATGTATAATTTCAAAAATAAAAGTTAAGGAAATTAGATGAAGTTTGTATCAATAGTGATGGGTTCAAAAAGTGATTACGAGGTGATGAAGTCGTGTTCAGACACATTTGAGGCGTTTGGTGTTAATTATGAGATGATTATCTCTTCTGCACACCGCTCACCAGAGAGAACCGCACAGTATATTAAAGATGCTGAAGCAAAAGGTGCACAATGTTTTATCGCAGCTGCCGGTATGGCTGCTCACTTAGCTGGTGTTTTATCTTCTAAAACTGTTAAGCCTATCATTGGTGTTCCAATGTCAGCATCTGCATTAAGTGGTATTGATGCACTGCTTTCAACTGTTCAAATGCCAGCTGGAATGCCAGTTGCTACAGTAGCTATAGGAAAAGCTGGAGCAATTAATTCGGCGTATTTAGCTATGCAAATGTTAGCGCTTGACAATGAAGAATTAGCAATCAAGCTTAAAGAAGATCGTATAGCAAAAGCTAAAAAAGTAGAGATGGATTCTTTAGAGATAGAGACTGTAATCTCTAAATAGAACCTTTCCTTAGCAAAAGGGGTATTATGAAGTGGATGAGTGATGAAGAGTATTCTAATCTTACAGGATTAGATTTATCGGCTATTGAAGATTTAATCCAACGGGGGAAACTTACTGTAAAATTTGAAGATGGCGTCAGATATATTGACCCATCTAAAGGTGTTGGGGAAGTTGTACCTGCTCAGCTTAAAGAACTCTCGGCTCATAATACTCGTGAAATGGTAGTACAACCACAATTTGTTGAAAAAACAATAGGTACCATTATTAACCTCCATGAAAAAGTTTTAGACGCTAAAGATGAAACCATTGAAGCTGTAAAAGTTGAAAATGAGTTTTTACGAGAAGCTCTAGCTTCATTGCAAGAGCTTTATGATGAAGATAGAAAAACCATAGATACTTTGACAACGCAACTAAAACTATCACAAGAAGAGGTGGAATTTATGCGAAGAAAGTACAAGCTTATGTGGAATAAAACTATAGAAGAGCACGCAGACAAATAATGAAGATAGATGAAGCTTGTATTGGTTGCATAATCAATCAAAGCGTTAAAGTATCGGATGCAATTCATGCCTCTGAAACACTAGCTCATAAACTTACATCTACGGTACAAAAGATGAGCTCTAGTTTTTCATACGAGCAAAGCCCTCCTGAGATTGCAGCAGATGTTTATGAAAAAATGGCTTTTATTGCAAACAAAACTGATTTGTATGATGAGGTTAAAGAGCTCTCAACAAAAAAAGCACTTTCATTTATCCCCTTACTAAAAAAAGAACTTGAATCATCACATAACAAACTTTTAACTGCCACAAAAATTGCAGTTGCAGGAAATGTTATCGACCTTGCAGCTGAGGTGGAGTTCGATCTAGAAGAGGAACTCGATAAAATTTTTCACACAGATTTTTCATACAATAATTTTGCTAAGTTAGAAAAAGAACTACAAATTGCTCAAAATGTTTTAGTGATTGGTGATAATGTTGGAGAACATATATTTGATTATCTTTTTATAGAAACATTAAAAGAGTTGTATCCAAAAATTTCATACTTCTATATGGTGAGAGGCAAACCAATTATAAACGATGTAACTATCAAAGAAGCAAAAGAGGCTGGTTTTGATACGCTTTGTGAGTTAGTAGATAGTGGGGTGAATACGCCTGGTTTTACCTACAATCGCGCTTCTTCTTACTCTCAAGAGCTTTTTGATACAGCTGATTTAGTTATATCCAAGGGGATGGGAAATTATGAGTGTTTAACTCCATCACACCGAGAAAACATATGCTTTTTGCTGAAGGTGAAATGTAATGTCGTGGCTAACTCTTTAGCAAAAGAGGTTGGAGATATAGTTTGTAAAATGACATAGCTTAGTGGCTATGTCTCATCTTTTTGTTTGATTCTTCTTGCTTTTGTCCCCAAAGTTTAAACAGTTCATCTTTGTTGAGTTTTTGTATATTAGCTAGTGATCTAGCCCTAATCGAGTCATTTTTTTCATACTTTACACCTGAAGATTTTAGTTGATTGTTTTCTATAATCGCATATTCAAAGTTTTTATTTTCCTGGTTGTATTTTAAAATTGCACCATCTGTCGTTTCTATCCAGTTTAGATGTTGGTTGCCAAATGCTTTTGCTTCAAAAGTGCTGCCATCATTTTGTTTAAACTCTCTGAGTTTATTGTATGCCATCGCTCCAAAAATTTGTGAGTATAATAAAAAAAATAGTAATAAAAATCGCATAAAATTTCCTTAGTTAATATTGAGTGTCATAGATGGACCTCTTGATGAAATATTTGTCACTTTTGTTCCAAATGCATCTACATTGAGATGGTAAAACAGTGCTTTTTCATCTCCTGCTCCACCATAATCTATAGTAGCATTTGCAGCTTCTACTAAATCTACACCTTTCTCGCTTGTATCAGCATTAACTGTGTTGTTTGCAAAATAACTTTCTGTTAGTTTGTCTTCATTGATATGCCAAATTGCCATCCCTCCATCAAATACTCCTTCTAAAATATAAAGCCCCCTGTCATATCCACTATTGTCTCGATTTTCTAAAAGGTAGTATTGGTTAGCACTAATAGGGATTTTAATGATGTTATAGCTATCAGATGATGTAGTTTGTAGATATGTAGTTCCTGATGCCTCTGTTGGAGTTACCCATCCGTTATATACTTTGCTCCAAGCACTAAAATGTGTTGGTGTATTACCAGGGTATTCGCGTCTGTCTTGCACACCCCATGTTCCAGCACCCATAAGTCCAAAATAACCAATACCACCGTTAGTACCATTAGTATTGTAAAGGTCTGGCAGAGAAAAAGCAGAGTGCCCTAACTCATGAGCTATTATCCCAATAGTAGCATCATGTGGATTTGCGACATCATGTAGTTCTCCAAAAAGTGCAAAATTACCATCATCTCTACATCCCATTAGTTTAACACCGTCTAAAGCAGGAGTATTTGAATCCGACATACAGTATTGGTGTGCCCAAATACCATTTGTAACATGCCGACCTTCATAAGAATCTTCGTAACCAGCAATTATAAATGTTAGAAGTAGCTCATCAGGTGTTATAGAACCATCTGCGTTTTCATCATAGTTTGAAAAATCTATCTTGCTATCTATTGCAATAAGTGCATCTTTTAAGTCAGGGTAAACATTTGATGAAAATGTAGAAAAATCTATATTTGTATTTGGATGCTCGTAATTTAATTGTACCGAAACAATACCATCATTTATGGCTCCATCACTCTCTGTAGCTCTAGCTATTTGAAACTTAGAATTACTCACCTCTTTAAAATAACCATTGAGTTGATGATCATTAGTTCCGAAGAGTTTAGTGCTCCAAGTTGATGCACTAGAGCGAATTTGAATGTTGTCGTAGCTGATTAAAATCCCTAACATCGGTATGGAGGATTTGGTATGGGGAACCCGTGCTACATTTGTATTAACAGTTGTGTCATCGGCAATAGTATCAATATATTCATTGTTTATTGCTTGGCTGCTCTCTTCTTCTGCCTCTATAGTAGATTGTGTAGGGGTGTAGAAGGTATCACATCCTGTAAAAACAAATAAAGAGATAATAAAAATAAAATATTTTTTCATAAGCATACCTAATAATTTAGTTTAGAATTGATTCATAATTATATTTGAATATTATACAATTAAATATTTAATTTCGCTTCATCTTTAAATTTTAAGGCTAAATCGTAGAATTAATTCAGTAAGGATTTATCTACAATCCAAATATTTTCTACTTTTTCCATATTTACCTTATGGAGTTTCTCTAAAAAAAACTCTCTATGAACTTCTTTTGCACCTAAGCTCTTTAGATGATCAGTCGGTACCTGACAATCTATAAAGTCATAACCCCACTCTTTTAAGTGCTTAACTAAAACAGCATATGCAGACTTTGATGCATCACTTACATGGGCAAACATCGATTCTCCACAAAAAACCTTTCCTACGACTACACCGTACAGACCACCAACAAGTTCATCATCTTGATAGCTCTCTATAGAGTGTGCTATCCCCATGCCATGAAGGGTGGAATAGGCTTCTATAATCTCATCATTGATCCATGTTCCGTTTTGATTATTCCTTGGAGTTGATTTACACTTTTGCATCACTGCTTCAAAGTTTGTATCAAATTTATAGGTAAACTTTTTCATACTTTTTTTGAGAGATTTACTCATTTTAAACTCATCAAGCTCCATAATAAGTCTAGGGTTTGGTGACCACCATATTATAGGGTCTCCATTACTATACCAGGGAAATATCCCATTTTGATAGGCACGGATGAGCCTTGAGGGGTTTAAGTCGCCACCCCAAGCTAAAATACCGTCTTCATTGGCATCGTTTGGATGTGGGAAGGTGAGTTGGTATTTGTTTAGCTGGGGTATATTCAATTTAACTCTTCAAATTTGAGCATAAGTTCTTTTTTATAATCTACTTTTACAATGCCACCATTTTTAAGTTTTCCAAAAAGTATCTCATCACTGAGTTTATTTGTGATGTTGTCTTGTATAAATCTCTTAAGTGGTCTAGCCCCCATATCTGGAGAATACCCGCTATCTGTAATATATGTGATTGCTTTATCAGAAGCAATCACTTTGATTTTTTTCTTTCTAAGTTCTTGATTGAGTTGAGCGATAAACTTCAGTGTTATCCCCTTAAGAGTTTCATTGCTTAATGGTTTGAACTCTACTATGGCATCAAGTCTGTTTCTAAATTCTGGTGTAAAGAATGATTTTAATTCTTCACCTTTTGAGAGTGAAGAGTCTTTGTTGAACCCCATAACGCTTCTCGCACTTGCTCCAACATTAGAGGTCATTATTAAAATAACATTTTGAAAATTGGCTTTATATCCATTGTTATCTGTTAAAACAGCGCTGTCCATAATTTGAAGTAAAATATTTATCAAGTCTGGATGTGCTTTTTCAATCTCATCGAGCAATAACACGCTATATGGATGTTTTTTTATAGCCTCTGTAAGTAATCCACCTTGCTCATATCCAACATACCCTGGAGGTGCACCAACTAATCTGCTAAGAGTGTGTTTTTCCATATACTCACTCATATCAAAGCGTTCGAAGTTGATTCCAAGTGTATCACTCAGAGCATATGCAAGTTCAGTTTTACCAACACCTGTAGGTCCTGAGAAAAGAAAAGAAGCGATAGGTTTGTTTTGCGGCGTTAAACCAGCTTTGGAAATTTTGATAGCCTTTGCAACTTCTAAAACAGCGATATCTTGACCTATCACTCGTTTTTTCAAATCATTTTCAAGATTCTTCAATGAAGAGGTTTCATTTTTAGTTACTTTTGAGCTGGATATACCGACGATACCTGAGATAGTACGCTCTATATCGTTAGCGGTAATTTTCTTTTTTGGATTTGTTTTTAAGTGAAAAGAAGCTGCCGTTTCATCAATAATATCTATCGCTTTATCTGGTAAAAACCTATCAGTTATATATCTTTTAGATAATTCAACTGCACTTTTTAGAGCACTATTTGTGTATTTGATATTATGGTGTTTTTCATATTTGCTTTTTAGACCTTGAAGTATCAAATAACTTGTTTTAGCAGATGGTTCATCAATATCTATCTTTGAAAATCTTCTGCTTAAAGCCTTGTCTTTTTCAAAACCATTTCTATATTCGGCAAAGGTAGTTGCACCCATACATTTAAGCTCACCAGATGCAAGGGCAGGCTTAAGTTGATTCGCAGCATCCATAGTTCCACTTGTTGAACCAGCTCCTATAAGGGTGTGAATCTCATCTATGAAAAGTATAGCGTTTGGATGTGATTTTAACTCATCCATCACACCTTTTAGTCTCTTTTCAAAATCTCCTCTATACTTAGTCCCAGCAAGTAAAGCACTCAAATCAAGAGCGTAAAGCTCCGCTTTTTTGATAATTTCAGGTACATCTCCAGCTACAAGGTTAAGTGCTAAACCCTCTGCTATCGCTGTTTTACCAACACCCGCTTCACCAACTAAGATAGGGTTGTTCTTTTTTCTTCTACAAAGAATTTGAACAACTCTTTGAATCTCTTTATCTCTTCCGATTACAGGATCGATTTTGCCCTCTTTTGCTTTTTGTAACAAGTTTATGGAGTATTTGTCTAAGTAGGATTCTGTATCATCACTAGTTGTTTTTGCATCTGTGTGGGAGATGACCTCTAAAATATCAACTCTTGAGATTTGGTACTCGTTTAAAAGCATAAGGCTAAATGTGTGCTTTTCATCATAGAGTGCTGCGAGTAAATCACCAACATCAGCACTAGACTGTTGTGCACTTTGGATATGTCGAATCATCCGGTCAATAAGCCTTGCAAGAGCAACACTTTCATGAGGGTCTTTCTCAACATTTGATGGCAATTCCTCGATGTTGGTGCTAATATAGTTTTTCAGTACCTCTTTCATTTTTTCTACATCACCGCCACAAGTATCGATGATGAGCGAGCCCTCATTTGAATTTAGTAAAAGGTAAAATACATGCTCAATTGTTAAGTACTCATGTCTTAATTCCCTTGCAAAAAGGATTGATTTTTGAAAAATATCGTTGAGGCTTTGGCTTATCATTATTCTTCTTCCATTACAGCTTTAAGGGGAAAACCACGCTCTTTTGCTTTTGAGTGCACTTGCATAACTTTTGTTTCAGCAATTTCGTGAGTATAAACACCACATAAGCCTTTCTCTTTTTTATGAACTTCTAGCATAATATTTTCCGCCTGTTTGTATGTTTTGTGAAATACACTTATAAGTATATCAACAACAAAGTCCATAGAGGTGTAGTCATCATTGAGTATAAAAACCTTATATTTTTTTGGATATTTGAGTGCGATATCATCAAGCAATTCAAAATTAGTACTAGTTCCCATTGTTGTCCTATTTTTTATGTTGTATAACTCTAGCTAAAAAGTTTTTTATTTGGCTTAATAGCTAAATCTACTTTGCAGATGTTAAAAAATCATCAATTATATCTTGAGGGTTTTCAAGTCCGATAGATACACGGATAAGGCCCTCAGTTATGCCAAGAAACTTTTTGCCATCATCTGGTATGTCTTTGTATATAGTTGAGTCCATATGGAGAGCCAAAGTTCTGCTGTCACCGATATTTGCCGTTAAAGTAGCAAGTTTTGTTTTGTTTAAAAACTCAAAAGCTTTCTCTTTAGTACCCATATCTATAGTTAAAAGTGTGCCGCATCCATTTGAAAAATCTTTTATATATCTTATATGGTGTGGATGTGACTCTATACATGGATGATTTACATTTATACCGTTTTTACTCAGTGCTAAAGCGATTATTTCTACACTTTTTACAACTCTTTGCATTCTCAAAGCAAGAGTCTCAAGTCCAAGCATAGTTTGGTAACTAGCATGAGCATTTGCACTCACACCAAAATCTCTCATAGCTCTTTTTTTAGCAATGGCTACAAAAGCCATTTTACCCATTTTTTCAACTATCTTAGCAACATCTTTGTATCTTTGTGTTTTGATTTTATCCTTACCCTCGTTAATCCCACGAAATACAACACATCCACCAAGAGCTGAAGCATTTCCTGAGATAATCTTAGTCGTAGAGTATATAGATATATCCGCACCAAGCTTTAGTGGCGAGATACTTAATGGAGTTATGGTGTTGTCAACCATTAAAATAATACCAGCATCATTAGCAATTGTAGCAATAGCTTTTATATCTGGAAGTCTCATATTTGGGTTGCCGACACTCTCTAAAAATATTATTTTAGTATTTTCATTGATAGCATTTTTAATATTTTCTAGTTCATCAACATCAAAGAAGTGAGTTTTTATGCCAAAGCGGGTGAGTGTTTCTGTAAAAAAAGCGTAAGTTCCACCAAAAAGACCACCTATAGAGATGATCTCATCACCCGCATTTACAATAGACATTGTCGCCAATGTAACAGCTCCCATGCCTGAGCTGGTTGCAACTGCACCAACTCCACTATCCATATCTGCCATAATAGACTCTAGTCTAGCACTCGTAGGATTTCCCATTCTTGAGTAAAGTGGTTTTTTTACACTTCCATCAAAAATCCCCTCTGCGATTTCTGGTGTGCCATAAGCAAAAGAAGCTGAGTTGGTAATTACTGGACTCACTGCTCCCTCTTTGTTTCCAACTGATTGGACAAGTTTTGTGCAATACTCTTCAAAATGATTCATTTAATAACCTCGTATAATAATAAGAGATTATATCAAAAAATGGGATAATATTTTTTTCTTTGATATAATAACTATATCATATGATATAGTTATTATCAGACAACCGAGAAAATTTCATTTCACCATCTTATTCTTTGAGATTTTAGCTTTTTAGAGTGATTTTTACGAAAAATATACCTAATTCTGGATGTTGACGACTAGAACGATATATTTATCTATTTGATAGATCTATGAATAAATTATGGTCGGAACATTGATTTTATACTATAGTATCATTGCTTCAACAATAAATATTTTATAAGCCTACTCTTAATTGTGTTGGTATAATATACACCTCTGATAAAATCTAAAAGAGTATAGCAGATTTAAAAGATATTATTTTAAAATATGATAAAGTATTATATTTATTTTTATCTTAAAAGTGGAGATTCACTCACTTGTGTGTATTGTAGTGTTTCGCTAATACAGATAAATATAATAATTAAAAAGAAGAGGGTATAGGGTTCACCTCCTTCATTTTCTAAAAATCCAAGGGGCTCATAACTTTTGCCTTGTTCATCTCACTTACAACATGCGTATATATCATCGTCGTTTCTACACTTTTATGCCCTAGAAGTTCTTGAATGCTTCGTAAATCTATGCCAGCTTGGAGTAGATGCGTTGCGTATGAGTGTCTAAATATATGTGAGGTTACACGCTTGTTTAAGTTTGCTTTTTGAGATGCTATTTTTATGTTTCGTCCTAATGTTTGTGGATGTATATGATGTCTTCTTCTTTCTTTTGTTCGCGGATCATTAGAAATGTTTTTCATAGGAAATAAAAACTGCCATTTAACCTCAAATTTTGAGCGAGGATATTTTTTTTCCAAAGCATAAGGTATATAGACACCTCCATAACCATTTTTTAAATCTTGCTCATGAAGAGCTTGAACAATCTCAACCTGTTCCAATAGTTTTGCTTTTAGCTTTTTAGGGAGCGGAACTGTTCTATCTTTAAGTGATTTAGAGTCCCAAACATATATTTTGTCAAATCCAAAATCAATATCTTTAATTCTAAGATTTAATACCTCTTTCATCCTGAATCCACATCCATACATGAGATGAACCAGTAAACTATATGCGTGTGGTATATTTTGTAAAACTAATTTCACCTCTTCTTTAGTTAAAACAACAGGTATATGTTTTCTCTCTTGGGCACGAAGAGCCTGAATGTTCCACTCGCTTATATCTACTCCTAAAACTTCTCTGTACAAAAACAACAATGCACTAAAAGCCTGATTTTGAGTAGTTGGAGAAACTCTATCTTTTGTAGCTAGCTTTGTCAAATAAGACTCCATCTCTACCTTACCCATCTCCACAGGATGTTTCTTGCCATGAAAAAATATATACTGTTTTATCCAATGCACATAAGTTCTCTCGGTTGAATAACTATAATGCTTAAATCTTATCTTATCACGAACCAAATCTAAAAGTTTCTTTTTTACACTCATAATCAACCCTCCGTTTAAGCTACATTTTGAGTGTTATGTAAGAAAATCAATAAATAACACTCATTTATGATAGCTATTTGTCTATATACCAATTAACAATCATTAAATCTTTAAGGATATTAAACTATTTTTATCCAAAACATTAATAATATGGCAAATTGTCATACTTTTAACAAATAACACTCATTTTATGTGATTGTTATTGGTGTGTTTTAAGGTTGTTGTGTATATAATGATGTTGAATAAATAGTTAGGCTGCAAAAGTTAAAATTAACACAAAACAAGGGGGAATTCGCAATGAGTATTACAAATATCGCATTTACTGGTATTCCAGTCACAG
>JALSLJ010000004.1 GCA_026988315.1 Sulfurimonas sp.
ACTATCATCATCATCATCTTCATTAGAGTAACTCTCATCAGAATAATTGTCATCATCATTAGAGTAACTCTCATCAGAATAATTGTCATCATCATCATCAGAATAATTGTCATCATCATTAGAGTAACTCTCATCAGAATAATTGTCATCATCATCATCAGAATTATCATCTTCTTCATATTCTTTTACAGTTTCAATATCTTCTTCATACTCAGTATTAGTAGATATACTCTCTTGGCAACCAGTAAATATCAAAATAATTAATAATAAATTTATAAATATTTTATTCATTTATAAGTCCTCTGAATTTTATCTGAACAGATTGTAGTATAAATTTATGAAGAAATTATGAAGAAATTTCTTTTATATAACTATAGGCATAACTACTGTTTTAAAATTGTTGTCATTTAAAATAAAAGGTAAATTACCCTCATTTAGACCTATAGTAAACTCTTGAGAATTTATACTGTTTAAAAAGTCTAATAGATATCTACTGTTAATAGCAATAGAAAAAGGTTCTGAAAAGTTTGTGGTAAAGTTAATCTCAGTTTTTGCTTCAATATTATCATCACTTAATGATTCAAAACTTATTAAGTCATTTAAAAAAGTGATTTTTACATCTGTTGATATTGTAGTTATCTGTTTAATAGACTCTATCATTAGAGCTTTTGGTAAAATTAAAGTGTTTGCTATCTCTTTTGGAATAATTCTTGAGTATTCAGGAAATTTACCATTTATAAGTTTTGTAAAAAATGTATATTGTTCTGAATGGATTATAAGATTTGTTTTATCATAATAAAGTTCTATATCATCAAAGAAAAGTTTTTGAATCTCTACTATCGCTTTTTTAGGAAGTATAATAGAGAGTTCACTTGCACCTTGATTATCGAGAGTAACAACTGCCAATCTTCTTGTATCTGTTGATGCAAAATTTATACTATCTTGTTTTATATCTATGAGTGCACCATTTAATTCAAATTTTGGATTGTTAGTGTCTATTGCAGGAGTTATTTTTTTTAAAGATTCTATGAGAGAGTGAGATTCAATTGATATACGAGCTTTACCCTCATAACTAGGAAATTCAGGAAATTCATTATAAGAGAAAGTTGGTAGTTTAAACTTTGAGTGTGATTGAGAGATAAATAACATATCATTTTTTACTTCTAAGTTAATATCTCCATCTCTTAATATTCTAACTATATCTAAAAACTTTTTACCATTAGCAGTTACACTACCTTCCTCTATGGTGTTTATATTATTGGTTGATACTAAAAAACCTATCTCATAATCGGTTGCTTTTAAAGTTAAGATAGAGTTTAATACACTTAAAATTACATGAGATGTTATTTGTGAAGTATCTTTTTTTTCTAAAAACGGTTGTGCATGAACCAGAATGTTTTCAAGTATCGATTTTGAAACTGTTATTTTCATACGAATTTCCTATATATTTTATATAATTATAGTATGTAGTAGTAGGGGTGTGTGATTATGTGAATATAACCTTTTAACCCCTATTTACAGAGTCATTTAGATGTGATGAACATCCTAGACTCTTTTCACATCTATTCACTTGTATGATTATATCTTTTTTTTTACCTAATTTTAGTAATTTTAAGAAGAAGAGGTTATTTTATTTGTTAATTCTTCTATTTTTACTTTAAAATCTTCATCATTTTTCATCAATTCATTGATTTTTTTGAGTGTATGACTGATAGCTGTATGGTCTTTCATACCAAAGTACTGAGCGAGTTGAGGCATAGTGTTTGGTGTTAAATCACGGCATAAATAGATAGCAATTCTTCTAGCATAAACAAGATTTCTACTTCTGCTTTTTGAGCGAATTTCACTTGGTTTTATGTTGAGATCTTTTGCTACATGTCCAGTAATTACATCTAAAGTTAAATTGGCACGATTTTCTTGAAGTTGATCTTTGAGTACATTTTTTGTAAATTCTATAGTTATATCGATATGCATTAGTTGTGAGTAGGCATGAAGTTTAGAGAGTATCCCCTCTATTTCACGCACATTACTCTCAATTACTGTAGCAATATAGTTGATAATATCTTTTGAAAGTTTTACCTTATTGATTTCACATTTTTTTTCAATGATGGCTATTTTAGTTTCAAGTTCAGGTGGTTGGATGTCAGCAACTAAACCATGCTCAAACCTGCTTTGTAGCCTTTTTTCAAGTCCACCAATTTTTTTAGGATGTTTATCAGCTGTTAGAATTATCTGCTTTCCAACACCTTTAAGCGCTTCAAAAGTATGAAAAAACTCCTCTTGAATCCCCTCTTTGTTGCTTAAAAATTGGATATCATCTATAAGTAAAACATCACATTTACGATATTTTTCTTGAAATCTATCCATAGTTTTATTTCTAACATGGCGAATAAAATCATTTAAAAACTGTTCAGATGTGGTGTAAATTACACTTTTTCCTTGATTTTGAAAAACATTTCCAGCTGATTGCATAAGGTGGGTTTTCCCTAGGCCTACACCACCATATATAAAAAGAGGATTATAGGTTTGACCAGGTTTTTCACTAACACTTTTTACTGCTGCGTAGGCAAACTGGTTAGAACCACCAACCATAAAGTTATTAAATGTATGGGATGGATTTAGAAGTGAATGACCACTTTTTTGTTCCACTTTTTGTTTCATTTTTCTTTTATCTATTTGATTTTTAAGAGCAATTTTAACAGTAACTTTTTCACCACTCTTTACCTCAAAAAGATGAGATATTTTCTCTGTATATTTATTTTTAATCCACTTAAGTACAAGGGCATTAGGTGCATAAAATATTGCTAAATCGCTTGTTGATTTTTTAGTATCATAAAGAAGCTGCCTTATATATCTGTTGTATTCAACTTCTGTTATCTCTTCTTTTAATAATTGTAATACTTCTTGACCAATATTCATCTAAAACCTTAATTAATTATATATATGGATGTTATCTTTTTTTTACATAATTTTTGGTTAAAATAATGTGAATAACTAAAAATTACCGATGTGAATAATGTGAATAAGTCCTGAGTCAAAAATAACTATTTGAACTTATGGAATATACTGAAGCGTTGAGAGGCAGTTCATCAGAAATCTTCTCTAATACTTTGCAAACTGCAATAAAACTTCTCTTTTTAGTTATTTTGTATATAATTTACATATAAAATAAGTTAGGAGTCAGATGATAATTTTAGGAATAGATCCAGGAACTAGAAATATGGGCTATGCACTTATAAAGCTCGATAAGGGAAAAATATCACTTGTAGAAGCTGGTCTTATAAAGATGCAAGCGGAGAATTTGCAATTTCAAATACCTCAAATGGTTGAGGGGATAGAGAGTATTTTTAAAAATCATACAATTGATGAAGTTGCAATGGAAGATATATTTTATGCACATAATCCTGCTACAACTATAAAGTTAGCTCAATTTCGTGGCGCCATTATGTTAAAACTTTTAGAGGAGTTTGGCCAGTTTCATGAATACACAGCACTTCAGGTTAAAAAAGCTTTAACAGGAAAAGCAAAAGCACAAAAAGAGCAGGTTGCTTTTATGGTAAAAAGATTATTAAATATAAAAAAAGAGATAAAACCACTAGATATTACAGATGCGATGGCAGTTGCAATTACTCATTCTCAAAGGGTTAAGTTAAAATAGTTATAATTCTCTAAAAGGATTGTTATGTCAAGTTTTAAAAATGTAAGTATAGTTAAAGAAGCAAATATTTACTTTAATGGTAATGTTACAAGCAGAACAATAGAGTTTGAAGATGGTACTATCAAGTCACTAGGTATTATGCTCACAGGTGATTATACATTTAACACAGTAGATAAAGAGATTATGGAGATATATTCAGGTGCTATTGAAGTAAAATTTGCAGGTACTGATACTTATAAAGCTATGCAGGGACCATGTTCGTTTGAAGTTGAAGCAAATAGCTCTTTTGATATTAAAGTTACATCTGTAACTGATTACTGTTGCTCTTACCTTAAGTAAATATGAATATCATTCACTTATATTATAAAACATCCATATCACCCACTATAAAAGAGATATTAAACTCTTTTGATAGAAGTGATTCTATTGATATAAGTAAGATAAATTCTGTTGCACCAAGTAGTATATATATAGTTGAACTAGCTAAGGTAGATAAAATTCTTTCTGCAAAACTCAAAGAGATATTTGAGTCACACTCTCACTCACTTATATATTTTTTAATAGCTAAAGAGTATAATTTAATGCTTTTTCAAACAGCTTTTTTACTCAAAGTTAAAACTGTTATAACTCAAAATCAAGATACCCAAAAGGTTATTATAAAAATAAAAAATGATTTAGTGGTACATGAAAATGAGTATATTCAAAACTCACTTGGTAAATCACTACTGCAAACGCAACATTTTATGTTCTATAAAAATAACAAACTATTTTTTGTTAGTAATAAAATTTTTGAAGATTTTAGATGTGAGAGTCTCGAAGATATAGAAAAAAATGTTTGCTCAAAACTTGTTTTAGATGAGTTGTTAGTGGAAGATAGTTTTATGAAACATTCTATAAAAAATAACTATCAAAAAGATGTGAGTTATTCTGTTAGAAGTAATAGCATTAATGAAAATGAAAAGATTATCTATTTAGAACCATATATGGATGAAAAAATACCTGAACGAGCGTTTAGTTTTATATCTAATAGACTTAGTTTTATAGAACTTGTAAAAGATAAGCTGATAGAAAAAAGTATCTCAAAAAAATCTTTTTCCATAATAACTTTACAGATAGAAAATATTAAAAAACTTCAAACAGATTTGAGTGAGCTAGAGTTACAATATTTTTTAAAAGAGTTGTTGCTTCAAGTGGAATTGCATTTAGATAAAAAAATCATATTGGCGCAGTATGATAAAGATTTTTATGTAGCTCTATTTGAAGATTTAGATTTTGAAGGTTTAAAAACGAAGGCTCAAGATTTTCATAACAAACTTTTAAATTTTTTTAAAAATCATAAATACAATCCAATAATAGGTCTTTATGTCTTTGATATTAATAAGCATGAGCTTAACGATGTTTTAACAACACTTCGTCACATACAACACAGAACACTCTCTGAAGAAGAGATAAACAATAACATTGAGTATATAAACAAAGTTCAAGATGAGATGGATTCAGATGAAGCTTTAATGGTATCTCTTGATTCTGCTTTTACAAATGGTATAGAGTTTAAGCTTTTAAACATTTATAAGGGTTTATGTATCAACACATCCTCAAAAATTATAAAAATGAAAGAGAATCTCATCTATGTAAGGGTTGAACAACTTCAAGGTACACTTATGAAACATGAGAAAGAAACAGTGCTTCAGTCATCAAGTTTTTACAAAGATATTCGAGCTAATGTTAAATATATAGATTTAAAGAAAAAAATAGCAATATTAGAAAAATTTCAATTTTTGAGCTCTAATGCAAATGCAAGAAAATATAGCCGTGTTTCTTGTTCAACAAGAACTCCTGTAGTCTTATCTCACCCTTCTGGAACTGTAAATGGTGAGATATTAGATATCTCTGTAAACTCCATTGCAATTAAGGCTAAATACAGAGAGATGATGGAAAAAATAAAACAAAAAGATATAACAATGACTTTTGTTTTACCAACTAACAACAATATAGATGGGTTTGTTAAACTTAATCTAAAAGCAAAGGTTGTGTTTATACTGTGTGAAGATTATAAGTGCAAGATTGTTTGTGATTTATATAAAGATGAGAGTAATGAAGCTGTATTTATGGAGTATGTTTACAATAGACAAAAAGAGATAATTACAGAAGTAAAAAAAATGTCTAAAGTAATTTAATTTTAAAACAAACCCTCTTGGTACTTTAAAGTTGAAGATTTTATGTAGCATATGGAATTTTTAGCATTAGAGGTACTCTCATAATTACCCACACAAAAAGTGAAGTTATCATCTTCAAAAATTATATTTATCCCATCACTTATATCAACAAGGCTAAGTTTTTTTGACTCTAAAAGTTTTGCTTCACTTACACTATTGAACTCAAACTTCATACTAATCCAGTCAAATCCTCTAGCACTATCTTGTCCAGCAAAGGTAATTGATATGTTAGTAGGAGAGATAACTTCGATGGCACGAAATTTACCATCTTTAAAGTTATCAAACCTTTTTAAAAAGGTTTGTATATCTTTTGAAGCTATTGGTTTCATATTACTGACAACCTACACATTCCATACTTCTATCTTCCACATCATTTGCAACCTCTGGAGATTGTGAACGCAGATAGTAAGTAGATTTAACTCCAAGTTTCCAAGCTAGCATATATATCTCATTTAAGTAGCGTCCACTTGCTTTATCAAGAGTTATAAAGATATTGAGACTTTGACCTTGATCTATCCATTTTTGACGAATGGCTGCTGCTTTTATGAGTAGAGTCTGGTTTAAATCATAAGCAGGTGTATAATACGACCAAGTCTCAGGAGAGAGTTTTGGAACCACAACGGGGATAAGACCACTTAAATTTTCTTCAAACCATTTTCTTTTAAATACTGGCTCAATAGCTTGAGTAGTTCCAGTAAGAATTGAGATAGAGCTCGTAGGTGCGATAGCCATTAAGTAGCCGTTTCTCATCCCTTGAGATTTTACTTTAGTTCTTAAGTCATCCCATTCATACTTTGATGCAAAGAGTCCACCACGATCTACAAGGTTTATAACTTCAGCATTTGCATGATCCATAGGCATAATACCTTTACTCCAAGATGAACCTTCAAACTCTGCATAACTTCCTTTCTCAACTGCTAAATCTGAAGAAGCTGAAATGGTGTTATAGCTTACAGCTTCCATTATCTCGTCAATCTTATCGAAGTGTTCTTGACTTCCCCATGTTATAGCTTGCTCAGCTAACATTTGAGCTTCACCCATAACACCCAAACCTATTGAGCGGCTCTTCATGTTAGTGCGTTTTACCTTCTCAACAGGATAAAAATTAAGGTCAATAACATTATCCAAACATCTTACAGCAGTTGGCACGATTCTGTCTATATCTTCTTTAGTGTTTATTCGAGAGAGGTTTACTGAAGCAAGATTACATACAGCAGTATCACCGTTGATTTTTTCTTTCTCAACAATGTAGATTGGCTGTCCACCAAGAGAATCAAGTGCAGTAACTTTTTTTGCTGGCTTTTCTATCCCGCTATCTACTTTTACTATCTCATCTTCTTCATAAGAGATGCTCTCTCCATTTTCAAAAATGAATCTTATTTTATAGTGGTTAGGTTTCGTGTTTTGAAAAATCTCAGTACAAAGGTTTGAACTTCTAATAACACCAGTATGACTGTTTGGATTTGCACGGTTTGCATTATCTTTAAAACAAAGAAATGGTGAGCCTGTTTCAAAATAAGATGTTAGTATCTTTTTCCAAAGGTTCTTCGCTTTCACTTTCTCTTTGATAATGTTTTCATCTTCTTCTAACTCTCTATAACGCTTGTTAAAATCTTCACCAAAAAGTGTTGCTAGTTCTCCCGCATCGTATGGATCAAAAAGGGTCCAAATTGCATCCTCCTGAACTCTTTGCATAAACAGATCATTTAACCACATTGCAGGGAAAAGATCATGAGCACGACGACGCTCTTCACCAGAATTTTTCTTTAGATCTAAAAAGTCATTTATATCGATATGCCATGGCTCCATATAAACAGCAATAGCTCCTTTTCTTGTTCCTAGTTGGTCAACGGCTATAGCGATATCATTGGTTATTTTTAAAAATGGAACTGTTCCTCCAGCTGCATTTTTATGTCCATCAATGAATGAACCCATTGAACGGATACCAGTCCAATCCCATCCAATCCCTCCACCAAATTTAGATAACATCGCCATCTCTTGGTAAGAATCAAAAATACCTTCAATGTTATCAGGTGTTGAGCCGATATAACAAGATGAGAGCTGGTGTCTAGTTGTTCTAGCGTTACTTAGCGTTGGTGTTGCAAGCATAACTTCAAATTGAGATATCATGTCATAAAACTTTATAGCCCATTCATGCTTGTTCTCTTCTCTTTGAGCTAGAAACATAGATATAGCCATAAACATATGCTGAGGAAGCTCTATGGGGTCACCATCTCTATCTTTGATGAGATACCTATCATATAGTGTTTTCACGCCTAGGTAGTTAAAAAGCATATCTCTTTTGGGTTCAATGTGTTTATCTAGTCTTTCAAGATCGTACATATCTCCAAGACCTAAAAGAAGTCTGCCCTCTTTCTCTCCGCGTTTGAAATATTTTTCTAAAGAGCAGTAACCGGTAAAACCATTTACTTGATGGTAAAGATTGAACATAAAAAGACGAGAAGCTACAAATGTCCAGTTTGGAGCATCAATATCTATCTTATCCACGGCAGTCTTTATTAGAGTCTCTTGTATCTCTTTGGATGTTATCCCATCACGAAAGTGAATTTGTGCATCAACCTCTAGTTCACTTTGGGATACATTACTTAAATCTTTCACTGCTGCAGAAGTATATTTTTGTATCTTGCTAATATCAAGCGGTTCTGTTCTACCGTTTCTTTTTATAATTGTTATCATATGCTTCTCCGATTATTTAAAAACTCTTTTGAAAATTGCATCTACATTTTTAGTATAGTAGTCATAGTTAAAACATTCACGAATTTGCTCTTCGCTTAAACTATTTCTTAACTCTTTATCTGCTAAAAGATGGTTAAGATATAAAGATTCGCCATTTTCATTTGTTGTAGGTTTCCCCTGCTGAATCTCTTCCCAAACTTTCATAGCATTTCTTTGAACTATTTTATAAGCGTCTTCACGAGACACACCTTTAATAGGTAACTCTAAAAGTACACGCTGAGAAAATACTAGACCACCTGTAAGGTTTAGATTTTTCATCATATTCTCAGGAAATACTGTTAGGTTTGCTATAACATTATTCATTCGGTGAAGCATAAAGTCAGTAGTGATGAATGCATCAGGTAGCCAAAATCTCTCAGTAGAGGAGTGAGAAATATCACGCTCATGCCACAGAGCAACATTCTCCATCGCAGGTGTAGCGTACGCTCTAATCATACGAGCAAGACCTGTAATATTTTCAGTAAGGATAGGATTTCTTTTGTGTGGCATTGCAGATGAGCCTTTTTGCCCTTTTGCAAAATACTCTTCAGCTTCATAAACTTCCGTTCTTTGTAGATGTCTTACTTGAACTGCAAACTTTTCTATCGTTGAAGCCATTAGGGCAAGTGTTGTAGCTAGTCTAGCATATCTATCACGATGAACTACTTGATTTGAACATGGTTCAGGCTTTAGTCCAAGCTCTGCCATTGCTAACTCTTCAAGTTCAAGTGGTGCGTGAGCAAAATTACCCATAGCGCCACTTATTTGTCCAACTGCAATTACATCCATGGTTTGCTCTAGGTTTTGGAGATGTCTTGCCATCTCGTCATACCAAACTGCTAAAGTTAAACCAAAGGTTATTGGTTCTCCGTGTATTCCGTGGGAGCGTCCGACCATCAAAGTCATCTTATGCTCTTGGGCTCTTTTTTTGATAGACTCCATTAGCATTTTTACATCTTTGATTATTATATTTAAAGAATCTCTCATCTGTAGTGCTACACCAGTATCTACTGCATCCGATGATGTCATACCATAGTGAAACCATCTTGATTCATCTCCAAGTGATTCTGAAACACTTGTGTTAAACGCGATAAGGTCATGTTTTGTAATCGCTTCAATCTCTTCTATCCGCTCCACTGAAAATGTAGCATTTTTTACAATCTTATCTGCATCTTCCTTAGGAATCTTTCCAAGTTTTGCCCAGGCCTTTACAGCTGCTTTTTCAACTTCTAGCCATGCAGCATATCTTGCGTGCTGAGTCCAATTTTTACTCATCTCTTCTCTGGCATATCTTTCTACCATATATGGTTTCCTTATGATTATTATTTTAATTATTTGTGTTAAAATTCGCAAATACAAAGTTATTTATTTTACATAATTTTTAGTAAAAATTTGATTAAAAAAGGATTATAATTTGCCATTTGTAAAGAAGAAAATGATTGCCGAGAAAAAGCAGAAAGCCTTTTTATATTTGATGCATGAATTAGGTTATACGCAAAGAGAAGCGCAACGATTTATCTCAAAGGGAAGAGTTCTTGTTAATGGTGAAAAGATGACGAAAACTGCAGGAGAGATAGAGGGTGAGTTTGAATTTATCTATTTCGAGCCAATTACGAAAGGTCTTGAACCAAGCTATCTTAAAGAGGAGTTTGTAGTCTTTGATAAACCAAGTGGTGTTTTGATACATCCACAAACAAAGAAAACTCCATACTCTTTGATAGATGAGCTGAAATATCAATTTGGTAGAGACGCAAATATTGCACATCGTATAGATCAAGAGACAAGTGGGTTAGTTTTATGTGCTAGAAATAAAGTAAGTGAGAGAGAGATTAAGATGATGTTTCAAGAGCGAGATATGAAGAAAAAGTATTTAGCTTTGGTTCATGGTGAATTTAAGGATGAGCTATGTGTTGAGGCTCCCCTGCTTCGTACAAAACATGAGAGTGCTATAGTTAGAATGGTGGTAAAGGTTCACGAAACTGGAAAAGTATCAAGAACTGATTTTAAACCACTTGAGTATTATCCAGACCTTGATATGACATTAGTTGAGTGTTCACCACATACAGGAAGACAGCATCAAATAAGAGTACATTTGTTTCACGTGAAACATCCAATAGTTGGTGACCCAATATATGGACAAAGTGAAGAAAACATTGTTAAGTTTTTAGATAGAGAGCTAGACCCATCTCAAAGAATAGCTAATAGCGGTGCAAAAAGATTATTACTTCATGCAAATGAATTAAAGTTTGAACTGTATGGAAATTCTTATCATATAGTGAGCAAGACAAACTTCAAACAAGTATGTCGAGATAGTTTAGTCTTATAAATAAAATGTTCCACGTGAAACAAATGGATACTTATTTGTTTGTTTCTTCCAGCAATTCACATAATATTAATTTGTAGAAATATTTTGTGAATAACTTTTATCGTTAGTAATTCATAAATCTAAGACTAAAATAACTTTAACATATTCAAAGAGCTTAAAACCCTATAGTAAGGGATTTAAGCTATATTCAAGCATTAAGATTTCAGGAAAATTTTATATAAAATAATTCTTAAAATAAAAGGAAATTTTGAAATTCATTTTATGCAAGAGCTATCTTATTCACACTTTAAAGCAAAGTGTGAATATTGTAAAGCAAAAAATAATTGTTACATTTTTTTAAGAGAATTAATGAAACTTCAATAGATTATTATTTTATAAGAAAAAAAAGGTATTATTACATTTATAGACGACCTCCCTGGTGTGTTGGTCGTTTATCTTCGTATTTGAACTTCACAAATTAATTACTACTGCTGATTTATTTATGCTTTTAATCTTGAGTGAGCAGAGTCACTCTGAGGATTTAAACTGCGTTGTAGCGTTTCACTATTTTCTTAACACGATTTCTTAGTTTTCGAAGTGCTTCTGTACTAGTGGCACCATCACTTGTTAGGTTTTCAAAACCATCATCAAACTGTGCTTTTGCTATCCAGCCGATTTTTTTATGGTATTTAATTCCTACGAATCTTATATCACCGAAGTGTTCTTTGCAGAGATTGTAAATCTCTTTTATTCTATCTGTATTTGTTTTATCAGCCATAATTTTCTCCTTTATGTACTTATGATATTAAAATCACAACACTATATTAGCATTTTTTTCTAATAAGTTAATTATAAATATGCTAATATTTAATCATCTTTGGTCGCAGCTCTCATAAAACCAACTAAACCAACTCCAAAAACTACAATTAAAAAAACCACTTGAAATATCTCTACAGCGCCCATTTTAGCTCCTTTTATGAATACCATCTTTCTCTTTAAGTTGCCCACATGCGGCACTAATATCTATCCCTTTAGAATCTCGTATAGTACATAAAAGACCATGTTTAATTAAATACTCTTGAAACGCTATCATATCATCTTTGTTAGGTCTGTCATAATCAGTTCCTGGATAAGGATTGAAATATATTAGATTTACCTTAGCTTTTATCCCACTAAGAAGCCTAACAAGTTTTTTTGCAGAAGCTAAGTCATCATTTTTATTTTTAATGACGAGATATTCAAACATAACTCTTTTTCTTGTATCTATGGGAAATCTTTTTACCGCTTCTATAATGGATGAGATATTGTGAGCTTTATTCATAGGGATAAGTTCAGTTCTGAGTTCATCATCCACTGCGTGAAGAGAGATGGCTATGTGAACACCTAAGTCCATCTCTCCGAGTTTATCTATTTTTGTACTTAAACCACTGGTTGAGACAGTTTGACGCTTACCTGAGATACACAGTCCGTCATCTTCTTTAAATATCTCTATAGCTTTAGTTAAGTTCTCGAGGTTATCGAGTGGTTCACCCATTCCCATATAGACTATATTTATTTTGCGGTTATGTTTATGGTGATTATCCCGTTTGAGAGTTACAACCTGAGCCACAATCTCGCCAGCAGTTAAGTCTCTTGTAAACCCACCTTTTGCCGTTAAACAAAAAGAGCACCCTACTTTACACCCTACTTGTGTAGAAACACAGATTGTGTACTTTGCCTCTTGTATAACTTCCCCATTTTCATCAAGTTGGATATCTTTCATTTTTAACCAAACTGCTTCCATCGTTTTGCTATCTTGCATCTGAAGCAGATATTTGATAGTGCCATCACTTGATTTCTCTTTCTTTACAATAGTAAGAGGATTAACAATATATTTTTCTGCAAGTTCTTCTTTAAGGGTTTTTGGGATATTTTTCATATCATCAAAACTCTCGGCATATTGATGATAAAGCCAACCAAAAATCTGGTTTACCCTAAAGCTAGGTTTGATTAAATCGAGAAGTTCTTTTTTTGTAAAGTCGAGGAGTGAAGGTTTTATCATTTTGCTGTTAGCTCCTTGATTCTTCTCTTAACATGAGTAGATAAAAGCTTTTTTGCTTTTTCATGATTTTTTAAAAAATCTTCATGAGCATCTTTGTTAGTGTAGTTTGTTATGCAAAAAACTCCACCTGCAGGGATGTTAAACTCTTCGGCTATTTTTAAAACACTAAAGAACTCCATGTTTTCACAGCCAATGCCGAGTTTTAAAAATTTACGCGTGAGCCCTTCATTTGTAGAGATATAGTTTGATGAATTGACTATAACATCTTTTGTGTTAGTAGTGTTAGTTGAAACTACATTATCTAAAGGAGTATAAGCATCATTATTTAAAAAACTAAGTTCAATGTTTGAGGCTGTTTTAGATTCCACAATATCAAAAATATTATGTTCACCATAGCTCCCTGCACTTCCAACAAAGAGTAAAAATTCAGGTTTATCAAAAAGACAAAGTCTTGTTAGATTCATAGCGGTATCGATAAGCCCTACTCCCGTGGCTAAAGCAAAATCAAATGTTTCATTATTTCCAGCGCAAATTATCATAAGGCCAAACCTACAATCTTACGGGGATTTTATTATCATGTAAGTAATGCTTTAAATCCATAATATCAATCTCTTTATAGTGAAAGATGCTTGCTGCAAGTGCCGCATCTGCACCATGCATAAATGCTTCTTTTATGTGAGCCATTGTCCCTGCTCCACCACTAGCAATTACTGGAACATTTACCGCTTTACTAATTTGTTCCGTGATGTTAAGTTCAAAGCCAGCTTTAGTACCATCAGCATCCATAGATGTTAAGAGAATCTCTCCACATCCACGATCAACTACCTCTTTAGCCCACTCTACCGCATCAAGACCAGTATCAACTCGACCACCATTTAAAAACACATGGTATTTGTCAGCAGTTTTTTTAACATCTATGGCAGTCACAATACATTGAGAGCCAAATCTTTTTGCACCCTCATCTATGAGCTGTGGTCTTTTAATAGCAGCAGAATTTACACTTACCTTGTCACACCCAACATTTAAAAGTTTATATATATCGTCAAGCTTTCTTATCCCACCGCCAACTGTTAGCGGGATAAAAATTTCACGGGCAACTTCGGCTACAATATCTACGATAGTGTCGCGATTATCGCTAGATGCTGTTATATCTAAAAAAGTAAGTTCATCTGCTCCCTCTTCGTTATAACGACGAGCAACTTCAACAGGATCTCCAGCATCTCTAAGACCCACAAAATTAACGCCCTTAACAACGCGTCCATCTTTAACATCCAAGCATGGAATAATTCTTTTTGCAAAATAGTTCATAAGTTTAAATACCACCTAATATAGTTGCTATTATACACTTCTAGGCTTATTATTAGGTTTATTTAAGTAAAATTCTAGATAAGTTATAAGAATTGTTTTAGCTCAGGAGCTTCCATCATAATAAATACTTATTTTAGCAATAAATTTATACAAGCAGTTATGTTATTTGTCATCTTTGCAATTGCTGTTAATGCAAAAACACTTGAAACAGGTGAAGAGAAAATTGATGCAAAACCAAACCTATATGCGGTTATAGTGGGTATTGGTAAAGCAAATAAGTTAAACTTAGAATATGCTGTGTCTGACACACTCCTCTTTGGAAGAACACTAGAGAGAAATTCTAAGAGTCTGTTTTCAAAAATCAACATAATATACTTAAATGAAGGTGACCAAACAACAAAAAAGCATATATTAGAAAAATTAAATAATTTACAAGCTATCTCTAAAAGCGATCTCTTTGTATTTTATGCGACATCATTCGCAAAAATTATAAATGAAAACTACTATATGATAACTTCAAATACTAAAAGCATGAATGATGAGGAAGTATTAAAAAGTGCTCTTTCTCAAGATGATCTGATAGATGTATTTGAAAAAATACCAGCTAAAAATAAACTATTATTATTTGATACTTGTTATCCTAGTATTGCAATTGAGCTAAGACATAAGTCTAAAGATAAGTCAAATATTGCCACTATTTCAGCATCAAATTCCAAGCAAACCGCATTAAAGATACATATCAATGCTCATAGTGTTTTTGTAAATGTCGTTACTGACGCTATTGCTGGAGAAGCAGATGTTGATGGTGATGGAGTCGTTAAATCATCAGAGTTAATTGATTATGTATTTAATGTAGCTTCACTTGAAACGGCGAAATATGACTATAAGCAGATACCAGCTTTTTATCAAGCTGGAGAGAGTTTTAGTATTACCTCCTCTAAAGTATTTAAGCCTACTATAGTAGCTACCGCAAAAACTAAATCTCCAAAAGAATCTCTTGTTGAGCCAAGAACGGTTGAACCACTCTATGAAATAGTTAAGCATGAGGCGATAGAGATTAGTATTGGCAAGCTTAATTTCTTAATTGATGATGAATCCATATTTATAGATGTAAAAAGAAAAATTAAAAAGCACTTTAATTTTACAAACGATAAAGGGGAAAATCTAATAGTATTTGAATTTTACACAAATAGGTTCATGGAGCATTTCGTAAAAGAAGTAGATGCTGATAGTGTTTCACAGATTAAAATAGGTTATCATGGAGATTCTTTTAGGGTAGTAATCTACCTTAAAACAAAAACCTCATATGAGTATGAGGTAAGTACAGATGGGTTATTTATTAAGCTAGTAAATAAAAAACAGTAAGCAAAGCTTTAATAAAATTTTGATAGCATACTTTAGATAAAATTATTATATTTTCAAGGGGATAATCATCAAAAAAAGTAATTTTTTATTTATTAATTTTTTTTTAAAATTTACATTAATCGGTTTTTTATTTACTGGTTGTTTTAGTTTAAGCCAATTTGATGTATTTGATTCATCGCTCACTATAGCAGAAGTAAAAAGCAAGGTAGAGAGTGGGGGCAACATAAATGATCAGGATGCAAATGGTAAAACATTTTTATTGGTTGCAGTCGAGGAAGAAAATCTTGAAATTGTTAACTACCTCTTGGATAAAGGCGCAGATGTCAACATTGTCGATAATAAAGGATTTTCCCCTTTAATTAGAGCAGCTCAAAAAGCAAATTTTATTATAATTAAGAAGTTGATTGATAATGGTGCAGATATAAACTATCAGATGCCAGATAAAACTTTTGCTTTGTATGAATTGATTGGAAACCAAGATATTCATTCTGGAAAAGATTATGTAAAAATGGCAAAATATTTTGTTGATCACGGTGCTGATATTAGTTTAGTTGGTTTTAATAACTATTCAATTATGCATGCCTGTAGAGATGTGAAGATGATTGAGTACTTGATAACCTTGGGGATGAGCATTCATGATGTATCTGAAAACAATGCAACCACTTTAGTTGGTTCTATTGCAAATAAAGGTGAGGGAACTGCTGTAACGGAATACTACATAAACAACTGTGTTGATTTAACTCGAGAAGCGACCTTTGGCGACGCTCCTCTAAATGCATACACAATGGCTCTAAATTTTAAGCGTTTTGATTCAGCAAAACTCATTTTAGACGCTATGAATAAACCACCAAGAAAATGTACTGACGATAACAGTAGCGTTGTTCCTCCTCTTATAGAGTTTTATGGCTTATCAGAGACTATCGACAGCCAACACAAGGATGTAGCGGTTGAACTTAAATCGCAAGGCTTCGGCATTGGTGAGAGTAAGGTATTTTTAAATGGTGTAGAATTAGATGATAACCAGTCGCTAAGAGTTATAAAAGATGAGAATGGGACAAGAATATTTAACATTTCTCTTAATGAAGGCCTCAACGAGATAAGAGTATATGCATATGATGTAGAGGATGAAGTAAGAAGTCATGCTCTTTTTCACACCTTTATAGGTGAAGACACAGTTGATTTAAGACCGAATTTGTATGCAGTTGTTGTTGGGATAGATAGTTTTAAAGCTACGCAGATTGATTTAAAATACGCACAAGCGGATGCTTTACTTTTTGGAAGTACTCTTTTTAAAAGGTCAAGAGAACTCTTTTCTAATGTAGAGATACTCTATCTAAAAACAGATAAAGAAACAACAAAAGAATCTATTTTGACAGAGTTGAAAAAACTGCAAAGCATATCACCAAATGATTTGTTTGTGTTTTATGTGGCAACACTTGGAACCACAATAGAAGATAAATATTATATGTTAACTTCGGATATTATATCGATTGACAATAGATATTTAAAAGAAAATGCTTTGTCAGAAGATGAACTAAGAAATGCCTTTAAGCGTATTCCAGCACACAATCAGCTTCTTTTATTTGATACATCTTACTCTGGTACTATCACTAAGTCTGTTGCCCAAAAGCTGGTTGAAAATTCTCAAAAAAAGCTTAATATAAATAGTATAGCAGCAACAGGAGCCACAGAGATTACCTTAGAAGGATATACTGATGGGCATAGTACTTTTGCGTATGTTTTGAGTGATGCACTTGATGGTGAAGCGGATGTTGACAATAATGGCATTGTAAACTCAAATGAGCTGCTTGATTATGTTACTAAAGTGGTACCAAAAGAGGTAAGTAAATACAATCATACTCAAACACCTACTTCTTATCAGGCTGGAGAGGCATTTAATATCGCTAAAATTAGATCTTATAAAGAAGAGGTAAAAGTATATATAAAAGAAAAAGTTGTATGTAGTAAGAAAAAATTAGATAAAAAGGTTGAAAAACCGATGGAAGATATCATAAAAATTGAGAAAAATTTTACTATTGGGAAGCTTAAATTTTTGTTTAAAGATGATTCAGTTTTTATAGATACAAAGGATGAACTAAAGAGTCATTTTAGTTTTATCAATGCACAAGGGGAAACCCTAGTAGTTTTTGATTTCTTTAGTGATGAGCATATACCATATGCTATGGAAGAGGTAAAAACGGACAAGGTGAGTAAATTAGAAATTGGTAATCATGAGGGTTACTACAGAGTTGTCTTGCATACCAAGATTAAACAGTGGTATGAGTACATCATAAGTGATAGTGGCATACAAATTAAACTAAAAGATTAAAAAAAGAGGATTTAGATGTTTGAAGTGGGATTTTTAGGAACAAATGCACCTTTATATATGGATATGATAACTGTTTATTTTGCTTTGTTGCCTTTTTTAATGGGTATTGCTATTCTTATGGCAATAAAGAAGAGGTACAAACTCCATTATATTATGCAGTTGTGGATTTATATAGTGAGTATAGTGTTTGTTGTAATATTTGAGATAGGTATTAGAATGTCTGGTGGATTTAATGCTTTTATAGAAGGTAGTATTACTGACTATGATGGAATGACAACTTTTTTAATAGTTCACATTGTTATCGCAATAATTAGTGTTGTTTTATGGTCGAAGCTCATATATAGTGCGACAAAAGAGTATAAGCGTAATCATAAGAGAATCACTTCTCATAAAAAGCTTGGTAAAATTATCTACGCAGGGATGAGCATCACCTCTGTAATGGGTGTAAGTATCTATTATTTTCTTTTTGTGTGTGCCGGAAAAATTGAGATATAGAGCAAAATTATACAATTTTGCTCTATTGTTACCTTAGTGTAAGCAAAATTAGTATAGACTCTTTTTTATGAATAAAAATAGCGTTGTAGCTAAAAAGAAATTTGGACAAAATTTTTTAAAAGATGAAGCAGTTTTAAGAAAAATCGTCGAAGCGATGCCCAAAAACGATAATAAAATCGTAGAGATTGGGCCTGGCTTAGGTGATTTAACTAAATTTTTAGTTGATGTCAAAAGTGTAGAAGCTTTTGAGGTAGATACCGATTTATGTAAATTGTTACGAAGTATATTTAAAAAAGAGATTGCTACCAAGCGACTCCATATAAACTGTGGAGATGTTTTAAGAGCTTGGCAGAGTGAATTAGTTGACGAACCGTATGATTTAGTGGCAAATTTGCCTTACTATATTGCGACAAATATCATCCTAAAAGCACTCGCAGATCCGATGTGTAAAAATATACTTGTAATGGTACAGCTTGAAGTGGCAGAGAAATTTTGTGCGGATGTTGGAGAAAAAGTGTTTGGCTCTTTGGGGATAATAACTCAAAGTGTGGGGAGATCTCACATTGTTGTGAAGGTTCCCCCGAGCGCTTTTGAACCACCGCCAAAGATAGACTCTGCTGTTTTTTTGATACAAAAAAAAGCAGATAGAAGTGATAAAGATTTTGAGGATATGCTTAGAGTTGCATTTACGCAACCTCGAAAAACTCTTATGAAAAATCTATCTGCTAAGTATGAAAAAAATCTACTTCAGGAGGTCTTTAAGACCCTAGAGCTTACATTAACGATTCGCCCTCATCAAGTGAACACAAGCGACTATCACCAACTCTATAAATTAATAAATACAGGGAGTTTGGATGGCAGAAGAAAATCAAGGGAATAAGGAAACTAACCCTCAAACAACAAATCGTAAACCAAATACAAATAATCAAAACAGAAACAGAAACAATCGTAATAACTCTAATCAGGGCTCACAAAACAAAGGGCAGGGCGGTTCAAGAGGAAATAATCAAAATAAAAATCGTAACCGCAATCGTCGCCGTCAACCGACACCGGTAGATGCAAACTTAAAAGCATTTGTTATTAAAAATCAAGAGGGACACAAGCAAAGACTCAATCCTCACTATAAACTTGATTTAAACTCAACTGCTAAAATTCGCATAACTCCACTTGGTGGACTTGGTGAAATTGGTGGAAATATTGCAGTTTTTGAAACAGAAAAAGAAGCAATTCTTGTGGATGTAGGGATGAGTTTTCCAGATGAAGATATGCATGGTGTTGATATTTTAGTACCAGATTTTTCTTATATCCGAGAGATTAAAGATAAAATTGTAGGTGTAATTATCACACATGCACACGAGGATCACATCGGTGCAATGCCTTATCTTTATAAAGAGATGCAGTTTCCAATCTTTGCTACGCCACTACCATTGGCAATGATAGGCAATAAATTTGATGAGCATCATATCAAAGAATTCAGAAGATATTTTAACCCAGTTGAGAAAAGAAAAATCTATAAAATTGGGAATGATTTTGAGGTTGAGTGGATGCATATGACTCACTCCATTCTTGATTCATCATCATTAGCAATAACAACTGATGCTGGTACAATTATCCATACAGGTGACTTTAAGATAGATCACACGCCAGTAGATGGATATACGGCGGATTTACATAGACTTGCCCACTATGGTGAGAAAGGTGTTTTATGTTTGCTTAGTGATTCAACTAACTCATATAATCCACTACCAACTCCATCTGAGCTAAGTGTTGCTCCAGCATTAGATCGTGTTTTTGCAAAGGCTGAGGGTCGTATTTTGCTTTCAACTTTTAGTTCTAATATTCACCGTGTACAGCAAGCTATCCAATATGGCATTAAATATGGGCGTAAGGTTTGTGTAATTGGCCGTTCAATGGAGAGAAATATAGAGATTGCAATGCAATATGATTATGTTAGATTTCCAAAAAATATCTTTGTTGACGCAGATGAAGTTTCTCGCTTAAATGACAAAGAGGTTCTTATTGTTACAACTGGTTCACAAGGTGAACCAAGTTCGGCACTCTTTAGAATGTCAATTGGTGAGCACAGACATGTTAAAATCAAGCCAACAGATTTAATTGTTTTATCTTCTCGTGCAATTCCAGGGAATGAGGGTTCAATTTCTGGAATGCTCAATCACTTGCAACGCGCAGGGGCATCAATATCTAGGGAGAAAGATATTCATGTGTCTGGACACGCTTCTATAGCAGAGCAAAAACTTATGCTTCGTCTTGTAAATCCTAAATTCTTCTTGCCTGTTCACGGTGAATATAACCATGTGATGGCACATAAAGAGACGGGTATGATGTGTGGTGTTCCAGAGAGAAATATCTATATAATGAATGATGGTGATACAGTTGAAATAGCACCAAAGTTTATGAGAAAAGTAAAAACAGTTAAAACAGGTAAAACTTACATAGATAACCAAAATAATCACCAAATTGAAGATGACATAGTTTTAGACAGACAAAAACTTGCATCTGATGGTATTGTTATGATTGTTGCTCAGGTAAGTGCACAAAATTCTAAAATGATTGCAAAACCAAAGGTTACAACATTTGGTATAGTTGCAGATAAGCAAGATAAGTATTTTGCAAAAGAGATGGAAGATGTATTGGAGCACTTTTTACTTCATATGAAAGAGGGCTTGATTGAAAATTCAAGAGCCTTAGAAAATGATCTTCGTCAAATCGTAAGAAAACATATCTATAGAAAGATGAAAAAGTACCCTCTCATTGTTCCCCATGTATTTATATCATAGTGCATAATCTATTTGACCTGTGTGATTTGCATAGGTCAAAAATAAACTATTATTAGACAACATCAACTTCTCAGCAATTTAGTGCTATCCTTTTAGTATAAAATTTTCAAGGCAAAAATGTGAGTAAAGAACAAGATATAAATTTTGAAAATGCGGTAAAAACTATGATGCTTCATGTAGATGAGGACCCAACAAGAGAAGGACTTCTTGAGACTCCTAAGAGAGTAAGAAAAGCATATGAGTTTATATATGGAGGCTATAAAGAAAATCCTAAAGAGATTTTAGAAAAAGCACTCTTTACCAGCTCTAATGATGAGATGGTTCTTATCAAAGATATAGAATTTTACTCCACCTGTGAGCACCATCTTCTTCCTATTATAGGACGCGTACATGTTGCTTACATCCCAGATGGAAAAGTGGTAGGACTTTCAAAGATTCCTCGTGTTGTAGATGTGTTTGCTCGTCGTATGCAAATACAAGAGCAGTTGACTGAACAGATAGCAGATGCAATAATGGAAGCTATATCGCCAAAAGGGGTAGCAGTTGTAATTGCTGCTCGTCATATGTGCATGGAGATGCGTGGAGTTGAAAAGATTAATTCAACAACAACCTCTTCAGCTCTTCGTGGTTTATTTAAAAAAGATCAAAAAACAAGAAGTGAGTTTTTCTCTTTAATTAACTCTCCAACAGGCACTAGATATTAATGCCATTTTCTGCACTAAAGACAAGGATTTCATCTAAAAATCATTCAGTAGCCTTTGGAGAGGTTGTTAAAATCAATGCCACAGTAATTACAGCAACTGGACTAAAAGTTAGTATCAGCGATATGGTGAAAATAGTCTCAATAGACAGTGAGCAAGAAACATTTGGAATGGTCACAGAGATTGATGGTGGCACTTTTTTTATTACACCTTTTAGCTTTGTAGAGGGATTTTGTTCTGGAGATAGAGTTTTTTTAGATCAAACAGGGATGAATATACCTGTAGGTTCTTCCCTTCTAGGCCGAGTAGTTAATCCTTTTATGAGACCGATTGATGGTAAAGGTAATATCACTAGTTCAAAATTAGTTCCTATCATCAAAGCTCCAATCGCAGCAATGAAACGAGGGATGATTGATGAAGTATTTAGTGTTGGTGTAAAAAGTATTGATGGCTTACTCACTTGCGGTAAGGGTCAAAAATTAGGTATCTTTGCAGGAAGCGGTGTTGGTAAATCAACTTTAATGGGAATGATTGTTCGTGGCTCAAGTGCTCCCATAAAAGTTGTGGCTCTTATTGGTGAGAGGGGCAGAGAGGTTCCTGAATTTATAGAAAAAAATTTAGGTGGTAACTTAGAAAATACTGTTATCATTGTAGCGACATCTGATGACTCACCTCTTATGAGAAAATACGGTGCATTTGCTGCGATGAGTGTTGCTGAACACTTTAAAGACAAGGGTCTGGATGTTCTTTTTATTATGGACTCAGTGACAAGATTTGCAATGGCTCAGAGGGAGATAGGTTTGGCACTTGGCGAGCCTCCAACTTCAAAAGGTTACCCACCATCATCCCTAACTTTGCTACCTCAGTTGATGGAGAGAGCAGGAAAAGAAGAGGGTAAAGGTTCTATAACCGCTTTTTTTACAGTTTTAATTGAGGGTGATGATATGAGTGATCCTATCGCCGATCAGTCACGCTCTATTTTAGATGGTCATATTGTGCTCTCTCGCGAACTTACAGACTTTGGTATCTATCCTCCCGTCCATGTTTTAAATTCAGCATCAAGAGTAATGAGCGATATAGTGACACAAGAACATTTAAGTGCTATTTTAAAGTTTAGAAGATTATATACAATCTTGAAAGAGAATGAGATGTTGATCCGTATTGGAGCCTATGTAAAAGGAACTGATCCTGAACTCGATGAAGCTATCGATAAAAAAGTAGATATGGAGAAATTTTTATCTCAAAGTGCAACACTGCAAACCGAGTATATGCAGAGCATAGAGGAGCTTATTGCTTTAATGAATCTGCCTAAGGGATAATCATTTTTGAATGGATCCAGCTATCTCGAGGAAATCTTGGAGTTTGACCTTGTGTAATTGCTAGTTTTTTAGATGCCAACATCTCATATCTTTTCATAATTGTATATATTTCACTCTCAATACCAAAAGTATCTATATATGTATAGATGATAGTTTCGGCACCGTCATAATTTTTATTTTGCATTAGTGATTCTATTTTTGTTAAAAAACTTACACGAAAAATATTTCCAATTTTTTCTTTTCTGGTGTCAATTTTTATAAGCCCGTCTAAACTCTTTTTTATAGATTTTATATCTCCATTTAGTGCAAATTTTTCACATTTGTGCATAAGCTTTAAGAAATGTTTCTCTAAAAGTATTCCAAGTTCACTGTTTTGCAGATATATATGCCTATCTAAAATCTCATAGCATGATTTGAAATCATTTTGGCTATATGCCCCTTTAAGTCTTAGCATAGCAGAGCATTTGTCATGAAGATTTAGTACTTTTATATTTATGCTTGATATACCTTTTAATTTTGTTAATAGCTCTTTAGCTGAAGTAACATCCCCTTTATTTATATGCTTTTTTATCTTTTGAAGTTTATCGTTTATCTCTATATTTAGTGTCTTAAAGCTTGGAAATTTAGTAAATAAATCATTTTGTATAGATAGTTTATGAGCTGTTTGAAAATCTTTTTCATCTATAGCTTTTAAAAAATCTATAAATTTTTCATTATTATTGATCATAAGATGTATAATCTCTCTTTTAGAGTTTATAGTAATATATTTATTTAAAATTGATTTTGCACCATCTTTGTGACCTAAAATAATCTCTTTTTGAGCCTTAGCAAAACTTTTCTTCCAAATCTCTTCCATTTTTTTGTATTCTAAAGTTTTTTGAAATTGCGGAAATTTATTACTCATAGAATAAAAAAGAGCATATTTTCTATTTATAAACAACTCTTTATATTTAGGGTAGCTCTCAAAGGTTCTAAAGAGGGACTTTATATCGTTTTGTTTAGAGGGTATATTTTTAAATATATCTATGAGTTGTATAGCAAACTCTCTATTTTGTTTGCTAAGAGCATTGATAGCTTGTGTATAAATCCTTTCATATTTTTCCTCAAGCTCTTTATGCCCTTGAGTATTTTTTAACATCGGCTCTTCATATATAAGCTTGTAAGCTCTCTCAAGAGAGTTGCTTTTTATTAGCTTTTGTAAATCTTGTAAATTTCTTAAGCGAACCTGTAAAATTTTTGAATTTTTAAGTGCGACAATCAATAGTCCATGATTGATTAAAATTATTTTTTTTATATTATGTTCAAATTTTAAATATTTATCGTCTATAATATTTATGTTTTTAATATCTATGATTGCGGTATAGTTTAACTGGGCATGAATCATGATGTAATTGGGGTCTGGCATCGCTATTATCTGCTTTATATTCACAAATGGAGCATTGAGTTGTGTATATGCTTTTTTATCGTTAAGTATAGTTATATGTATTACCCCATCTCTATTTCCGCTCACAATAGTATGGTCGTTTATAAAACATAGAGCATCAATGCGTGTCCTAGAGTGGGATATAACTTCTTTGTTAGCTCCAGTTATTAAATCAATAATTACAATAGCTCCATCATAGCCTGTGCAGGCTACTTTGTTTTTATGAAAAGCAAGAGCGCTCACATAGTTTTTAGGTATGTTATAGGGACCTATCGGTCGTTGCATTGGAAATGAGCATAGTCTTGCTATGAGAATAGAGCCATCTTTCCTGTATTGAAGGACTCTGCCATTCGCAGTTCCTGCTACGATATATGTTGATGATTCATCAAATGATAATATCTCAACCTCCTCATTGTTTGTTGGGATTATTTGAGTGACGAGATTGGAGGGTAAATAAAGTATGTAAATGTGGTGTTTTGAATAAAAAGCCGCATATTGAGCATCTGGACTCAATGTGATGCAAGTAAGTTTAGAGTTTATTTTTCTGTTAGAGAGTTCAAATTTGATATGGCAATTTTTTGCACAAATAAATTTAATACCATGATCTTTTGTACAAAGTGCTATTTTTCCATCATCAAGCATATCTAGTTCAATTATATCTGAGTCAGTTGTAAAACACTCATGAGCTATTTGCACTTTCTCTCCAGTAGATAATGATTGTATTAGTGATTATAAATTAAAAAAGTTGTACGAAGGCTGAAAATTATAATTTTATAATTTTTGGTATAGGCAGATGTGAAATGAATTTCACCCAAGCAATCTGCAAGGGAAAAATTCTTAGAAACTACTTAGCAAGATGGAACATTTCCACTGTCATTAGCGTACTCATAAAAGAAATCATAATAATGAGGAATATATTTATCTTTTAACCCTTTTGCAGGATCAACTCTTGGACAGATTTTTTTAATCTCATCCGCAATGCCACCATCATCATTAATCTCTTCCCATTCATCTTGAGAGTGTTGTTGCGCCATCTTAGCACCAGTCATATTACAGCTAGGCTTAAGTTTTTTTATAAAAAGCTTTTGCCCCTTCGCAGCGTCAGCACTAGCAGTAGTAGCACCTAATCCTAAAACTACAGCAACCATTAGCGCTATTTTCATCATTTTTTTCATTGTATCTCCTTGATATTTGACTTAGTTAATGAGTCATAGATAATCACACAAAAGTGCAATTATTTATGACTCACCATATACATTCTACTAAGAAAAAATAAAAACAATATTTTACAATTAAGTTAATATTGTTTTTTGCATAAACCTTATGGATTTATCTATTTTTTCACTTCAGTTTTATGCTCTACCAGAGAGCATCCCTATCATTGTCATAGGTTTAAGTGCATAAACTTTTAGCAACCACCAAATCCATCTCTCTTGAGTAGGATCAAGCGGGAATGACGGAGTTGGTTTTTTAGTCCAGTTAAACTCAGCAAGCATAACTGTACCGATATTTGTGATAAGAGGACAAACCGTATAACCATCATAAGCTGCTGGCAATGTAGTTTTACCTTCCATTGAAGCTATTAAATTATCGACAAGTACTTTGTATTGTTTACGAACAGAACCACCAGTTTTACCCATTGGAACAGCGGCTACATCTCCTATGGACCACACATTGTCAAATTTTACATGCTGAAGAGTCTCTTTGTTAACTGGTACCCAACCTTTTCTTGAGCCCACCTTAGAGTTTGCTACAACATCTGGAGCTTTCATGGGAGGTGTGACATGCATAAAGTCGTATTTCACTTCAACTTTCTCATGTTTTGTTACCATTTCATACTCTTCTAAATCTTCATCGTATTCACCTTTTTCTTTCCAATGGTGATCGAAAACCGCTATTTTATTTGCTGTGTCAACTTCTATAAGATTGTGTGCATAGTGCCATTTGAAATCTCTGTCCTTGTATTGTTGCAAGATTGCTTCGTGGTATTCAGGAACACCAAACATTTTACTGCCATTTGGATAGAAAGTGAGCTCAACCTTATCTTTAACGCCAGCCTCTTCAAGACGAGCATTTACAAGGTACATTATTTTTTTAGGAGCACCACCACATTTTATGGGAGTGTTTGGGTGAGTAAAAACAGCTTGTAATTTTTCACTACCTGTATGGGTTTTCGCTTTTTCTATTAGCTCTTGAATACCATCCCATGTTGATTCAGCACCATCTGCAAAGTAGATAGAATAAAGACCATTTTTACCAATTTTCTCTTTTACAACTGCATTATCAGAACCAGATGAAGTTATTACACCATCTAAACCTTTAATTGCACCATAGTTAAGCATAAGACCAGTAGCTATAATTAATTGGTCATAAGATACTTCTTGACTCCCATCTACAGTAACTTTGTTGTTATCAGGATCAAATGCAGTAACACTACCTTTAATAAGAGTAACATCACTTGGTAGTTTGTCATCTCTCATATAAGTGATATCACTCTTATCCCAAATACCAGCACCTACTAAAGTTTGACCTGGCTGGTAAGATACAGATTTAGGATTTGGCTCAATAACAGTAATATCTGGATTTGAAAGAGTGTTACTAAGTCTTGCTGCAGTACTCATACCTGCTAAACCACCACCAACAATAACAATCTTCCCTGTAGCATCCGAAGCTGCAACTGTAGTTGCACCTACAGTTGCCCCAGCTAAAATAGATGCAGCCATCGGAGATACGCTTAAGTATTTTAAAGCCTCACGACGGGACATAATCTCTGGATGCTTATCAACCTCTTTTAAAATCTCTTCTAATATTTCGTTCTTACTCATAGTTTCCCCTTCCTAATTGTGATAAAATTATCTCATTGTACAAGTTTAAGCCTTAATAAAGTTTTAAACACTATGAAATTGTGTTAACTTTTATATAATCGTTATGAAAAAAGATCTATTAATAGCTAAAATTTTGAATAGTGATCGCATGAAGAGACAGTGTAGAGTTGTCATTGAAAGTTTAAGAGCTAAAAAAGCTCTTAAACAACTTTAATATCTATATCTGAAATAAACACGGATATCTTGCGC
>JALSLJ010000005.1 GCA_026988315.1 Sulfurimonas sp.
AAGTAAAAGTTGGTGGTATCGCTGGTGAGGTGTGGATTGTTTCAGGTACATATGATGGGGAAAAATATAAAGAGGAGATAGTCGTAACTAAAAATAAAAAAGTTGTAAAAATCGTCCGTGCTATGTTTAATGTTTTTTCAAGTATGAGTGGTGCGCAAATAGAAGAAAATTTTTACGAGCTCCAAAAAGGTTATGTGACCATAAAAGCAGATGGGCTGCAACTAAAATCATTTAGTGAAAAAAGTATCCCAAGTAGTGAATACAAACTTCCTAAACAGAGTCAAAAGCAAAAAGCACCCGACTCAAAAAAAGAAAACAGCGACAACGAGGATGTAAGTCTTGATGAAGCTGTAAAGATGTTAAATAGCTTTTTTTAAAGTTATTTAAACTTTCTCTTCGTACTTTCTCTCATTTGCAAACTTATCAAAAAAGCCTATCTCTGTACAGCCCATACATCCATGCCCCGCTTGAACTGGCCAACTAGTAGAGTTGTTAAACTTCATAGTTGGACAGTTTACATTTGCATAGGGACCTTTACATCCCATCTCAAAAAGACAATACCCTTTTTTCGCACCTGCATCACCCCACTCTTGAACAAATTCACCAAGCTCATAATGACCTCGTCTCTCACAGTTATCATGTACTCTTCCTTCATAGGCCCACAGAGGACGATTGAGTTTATCTAGTGGTGGTAACTCTTCAAACATGATGTATGAGAGCAATGTTCCCACGATATTTGTAGGATTTGTTGGACATCCAGGGATGTTGATTATATCTTCACGATTTAGTGCCTCTGCAACACCTACAGCCCCTGTTGGATTTGGATGCGCTGCAACAACGCCACCATCTAAAGCACAACTTCCAACTGCTATCACAAGTGCCGCATCTTTAGCACACTTTTGAAGTAGTTCTATCCCCGTTTCACCCTTTGGACCGATACGAAGAAATTTTCCTTCCATTGCCATTGGAATTGCACCCTCAACTATCAAGATATACTCACCTTTTTGATTAGCAATTATGTCTTCTAAAACAGTCTCACTCTGATCACCACTCGCACTCATCAAAAGTTCATGATAATCAAGAGATATATAATCAAAAATCAAATCTTCAATAGCTGGATTTGATGACTTTATAAAAGCCTCAGAGTTTCCGCTACAGTCACTCAGCTCCAGCCAAACTATAGGAACTTTGTTAAGATTACACAGTGCATTATCTACAACCCCTTCAAAACTCGGGTGCAGTTGCATATCTGCCGTTACCATAGAAATCCAGCTATTTACCTCATGCTTTCCTATGTCTAAAGACTCCATCGCTGCATCGAGATTATCAGTTGTTAGGTTGTTTCTTGGATGCAAGGCATTAAACTTATCTAGGCGTTTTTGAACATCTGCTATCTCTCGTTCAAGTTTGATATCTGCAGCACTTTTTCTCGGCATATTTGGGTCTATGAGATGTTGCGAGTCTTTAATGATATCTTGAACCATTATCTTACATCTTCCACACACACGACCAGCTTGAGAGAAATCAGCTAACTCTGAAAATGAGCTAATTCCACTCTGAGTTACTATCTCAACCAAATCTTGATGATAAACATGCTCACAAGAACATATGAGTCTTCCTCTTTCACCTATGAGTCTGTTTTGATAAAGATAGTTTATATCTACCTCTTCGCCACTACTTATAAGGCTCTCTATATATCCAACATCCACATTGGAATTTATCCCCATAAATTTTATTAACTTATCTTCACTAAGAAAATACTCATCTATACGACTAGCTTCTTTTGAGGCTATAACTATCTTTTCATAACTAGCTGTAAATTTAGGTGAATTAACCTCAACTAAATCAAACCCTTCAACTTTTAGCATATCGATACTTACACCGAGTTCAAACTCTTTTAGATTTTTTCCAACTATGTGAGAGATAGCACAGTCGGCTTCTAAAGTACACTCCATCACATGGCCTGTTACAAAACCAAACTCCTGTATCTCTGCACACTCTCCAACAGCATATATATCTGAATCCTCTGTTTGCATATATCTATTAGTAAGTATCCCTTTGTTTGATGATAGTGTTTCTTTAAAGTTCTCTATATTTGGTTTTATCCCAATTCCAAAAAGGAGAAAAGGATTTTTAATATCTAATTTTTTAGTTTCAATTAAGACTATCTCATTATCTTCTATAACTTTATTGACTATTTCATCTTCATAAGATATATTTACCTTACCTTTTTTCATATAACAATCTTCAATAATTTTTATAGAATCAATAGAGAGATGTTTATTGTAAAGATATTTAGAACGGACTAAAAGAGTTATAGATGAAATATCTGGCATCTCATTAAGAGTCTCAAGAAGCTCTAAGCTAATTGGACCACCTCCAACTATAACCACATCTCTATTTTTAACACCATTTTTAATTTTTTCACAATCATCTGCATTTCTAAAAACTGCTGCATTTTTTATGTTGCTAATATCAAAGAGTGGAATAGGAAGCGAGCCAGTTGCAATAATAAGTTTGTCATAACTAAACATAGAACTTTTAGAAAAAACTCTTTTGTTTTCTCTATCAATCCTTTTGATTTTTTGATTTAATTCAAGATGAACAGTTGGATCAAGAACTAAGGAGATTGTTTTGGTAGTTTGGGACATGTCAATCAAACCACAAAGGTGAATCCTATCATAAGGCGGATATTTCTCATCACTCAAAACTAAAACCTCTAAAGAAATGTCTTGTTTTTTAAGATTATTTGCTAAATACACGGCAGATATACCACCACCCACGATTACTACTCTCATATGCAATCCTTACGCAAAGTTATTTATATCTAAGTATATTATATACTTTTTTTATTAAGCCTTACATTTTGTTATAGCCCCCTTTCTCACTCGGATGTGCTATACTCTTGAGCATGAGTTATTTGAAGAGATAATTGCAATCTTTCTAAATATTTGTGTGGTGCTTAGTTCCCCATCAGGTAATATCTCTTTTAGCATAATCTTTATTTCTGGAGCTCTTGTTCTTCCTGTATTCTTATAGACAGCTCCATACATCCAGACTACTCTCAGCTTATCATCTTTTGGAAAATTTCCTATTACCGGTATTGTTTTATCTATCATTATCACTACCTACTATAAATTAATTTTTCATCTTAAAAAGTAAACAAAACTGTTTACTGCTGTAAACTTATATCTTTACACTTATTTCTTTACTTTGGTAAACTAATTTAATGACATTTCCCCCTCAATAAAATATAAAATTCCATAAATCATCAATGCAACTTATATTTATTTTAACGTTGGTGTTGAATATATATACTTTTGAGATCTATATAAAAAGGAATTATTATGCAGTATCTTTAAGTGATATGCATTTTTAATAAACTCAATATATTTTTCATTATACTGACTTAGGGTATAAAATTTATTTGTATGTTTAA
>JALSLJ010000006.1 GCA_026988315.1 Sulfurimonas sp.
GTGTATTATCTTAACTTTCGCACCTAAACCCAAGCATTTTCTGAGTGACATTCTGCAATACAGTGATAATACTCATCAAATCCTCATTTCTATTGACAACATCTTCAATTTTAGCTATCTCATCAAGTATGGAGATGAATACCTGCATAGCAATAGCCAATGTGTGAAGTTCACACTCAAGATCTTTAAACAAGCCGCCAATAGTTTTAGGTTCATTGCTGATTCTGTTGATATAAGAGACAATATTGTAGGTAAAAAATGACAGGGTTATTCTTGCAATCAGTGCTTCATATATTCTATTCTCCTCTTTGCCAAACCCAAAGTGTTCACGAAGCTCTTTATACCCCTGCTCAATGTCCCATCTTCTTTTGTAAATCTCAATGATCTCTTCATCACTGATATCAAGGTCTGTAGATACAATGGGAATGAGTTTCTCTTTGGTTTTGATAAAAACAATTTTGAGTTTACCTGCAGTTTTGTGTTCAACTATAGCACAGAAGTAGGTAAACTTGATCTTTTTACCATAGGTATCCGACTTTAGATTTTTGATCCCTTTGAACTTGTTGTATATGGCTTCAAGGGTTTTCTCTTTACCGATAAAGTTCCATATCTTGTTATTGTTTGCCATTCTTGATATTACTCTGAGTCCCAATGCATTCATCTCTTCTATGAAGACCGGCTTGGAGTACCAGGAGTCCACAAGCAGGTAGTCGGCGTAGATACCACTGTTTACGGCTCTTTTGACCATATCAATGGCTATTTGCGATTTGCCTTTTATTGTCTCCAGTCTTCGTTTATGAGCATTTGTCCTATGGTCAACTTTGTTGCTAAAATTTTCTATGGCTACTCTTGCATATTTATTCATAGCAATGGCAAAGTCCAGCATAAAGTTTGAGAATCCGTCACTGTAATTGAGTGATACCACATTGATACCTCTGACTTTTCTTTTTTCTTTATTGCTGTAAAGGCTATCGCAAGACCCTTCTACATTTTTACCAACCTTATCTTCCACTGTATCATCGAGTATAAAAACTTTTATGGCTTTGGAATCTTGTATTTTATGCAGGAGTGACAGTATCTTTACGGAAGACAGAGACAATAGGCTTCTCCAGTTGTAGCTGCTGTTAGCCAGTAACCTGTAGTAGACATCTTTACCGAAACTGTCATTGCTTTGATTCATAAAGGTCGATATCTTTTTATTCATCACCAACATATAAACAAAGTGCAGTACCACCATATGCACTTCGATACCTTCTTTTTTAGTGAAGTTACTTTTTGACAGGATAGTTTTCATATTGAGCAGTTGGAGTGTTTGGTAGATTGGGTTTTTCAACTTGTCGTTTATGATGTTTGTAATCTGGCTTTCAATTTGCATAAATATACCCCTTAAAATATAGCTATATTATAGCTAAAAGTACCGTATATAGGGCTTTATATTGGTATTTTATGCTCACTTTTTTATTGTATATATTCTAAAATATATTCTGTTTCAAGAGGTATGAGATAGAGGTGTTTTGTCTGGGTATTTTAGGGGTATTTGGGTGTTTGTCGGGTAGAATTTAGGTGCGAAAGTTAAGTTGAAAGATTGATGATGAATTATTACCCATTAATCCTTCATTAATTCAAAAACAAATATTGCAAATCTTTGAAAATTAAAAATGTGTGCCTTATCGCGGAAGTCAGGAAGAAAAAAAGAAAATATAGTTTTTGTTTAAAAGAGAGTATATTCCAAGCGACATCTTTACTTTTTCGTATTAATTTTTGTATAAAATCTATATTTTCGATCAACCAATTGACAAAAAACCAGATCAGAAATGGTGCTATCACAGATCCAAAAAAGTAAAAAACGATCAATACATATTGACTTATAAAGGTTTTAAAAATAAAAAAATCAACCAATTAACAAAATTCTGTTTGTATAATATCCAGATATCAAGATATCTGGATATTATAAATTTATGCATAGACAGAAAAGCTACTATCTGAACTTTCAGCTTCATCTGTCTGTGATTGTCCCACCATATCTAAAAGAGTCTGTGTATAATCTTTAGAATCCATAGAAGATTTATCTACTGATTTTAGTTGTGAAATCATATCTGCCCTTTGACTTTGATCCATAGAGCTTAGTTGGTCTCGAAGTTTTGTTCTATCTTCTTGTGATAGAGATTGCATGATATCTTTCATGCCACCTTGACCTTGTCCCATTCCATTCCCAGAACCATCCATGTTTCTCATCTGCATCTGTTGCATAGAACCTGCTGAACCTACTTGCATTGTTTCTCCTTATTGTAAATTTAATTTAGTGTGATGATGGATATTCATCTTTGTGTCTTAGCATATTCTGTTCCCAAAACAGCACATCCCTCACTAACACCTATATTTTTAAGACCTTTATCAAATGCCCAATAATGGTTGTAACTACCATTTCGCAAAATCTCAAAACCTGCTATTACATCAGTCGCATTTGCATTTTGAGCCTTTTGAATCCATCTATCAAGATCATTTATATCTGTAACTTCTACCATACAGCCAACCTCAAGAGCATCTTGTACAGATTTTATCCCTTTTTCATAGAGTGCGTCATACAATTCCTGTATTTCTGGAATATCATACTCACCCATAGGCATATTTGTCTGAGCTATAGAATTATCTGAAACTGGGTTTTCAACATTGGTGACATCATCTGCTCCTAGATTATATCGCCTTACTAAATCTTGTACTATACCTATATGCTTTATCTCTGATTTTGTAGAAATATTTTTAAATTGTTTAATCGTATCTCCATTATTTAGATGATAGTTATACAAATTCATATATACATCATATGCCAAACGCTCTTCATTTCCCATAAATGCCAATGAATCTTTGACATCTTGTGTCAATGTAGATATAGGGTATTGATTTATATCAAATGATGCTCCTGCTCCATTTTTCCCTGATCCATTGCCATTTCCCTGACCACAACCAACCAGTGTAACTACAACCAATGAGAGTAATCCTGTTATAAATTTTGTTTTCAAATCATATTCCTTTTTAAGTTTTAAAATATGATTATATACTATAAGTATTACCTCTATATTACTTTTAAACTATCAATACATCATCATCTCTAAGTGTTGGATCTATTATCAATGCTGTAGAATAGACACCACTTTGTAAACAAGTTGGCGATATAACACTTACAGATTTAGATATACAAATGGAACTATCTTTATTTTTAGATAAAATATGTGAAAATATTTTTGTTTGTATTGTTATATTTCGTTCATATGATGCTGAAGTAGTCAATGCTTTATTTTCTATTTCGACAAACTTTGCAATTTTTTTGTTATTTTTTGGATCTTTGATGCCTATTTTAAATTTTGAACCATCAGTTTTTTTTCCAAGTGCATATATATCTCCTCCAAAATTAACAAGTGCCCCTGAAATTTTATTTTTTTTAATAATTTCTATCGCTTTATCTACTGCATATTCTTTGATAAAACCTCCTAAATCTATCTTTGTATGTGGGTTATCAAAATATAACTTTCTTTTTTTGAGTTGTATATGTTCACATCCAACAAAGGGAAGTAACAAATTTTTTTGATATTCTATTTCTGAAAGTGTAGTTGAATTTTTGTAGATATCTTTGATTGTTCCAATAGTAATATCAAAAACTCCGTTTGTTTTATGATAAAAATCTATAGCTTTTTTCAATAACCATAATGTTTCAGAATCCAAAAACGCTTCATCTCTGCTATTTAATGCACTAAGATAAGAGGTTGGAGAAAAGTAGTTATATTTTTTTTCCAACCTCTTAGTTTCATGAAGTATCTTTTTTGCAGTTTTATCAGCTTGTTCTTTACTCTTTGCAAATAAAATTATTTCACAAGGAGTCGTCATCGCTTCAAATCTATAAACAAACTGCATCTATCTAAAAACCATATTTTAACCCGAAATTTATATATGTCGCATCAAAATAGTCTGGTTGTTCATAGTAACCAACTCCTGTATTGAGAGTGATTTTTTTACTGATTTTATGCTTAATGGTAAAAGCATAATTAAATGAGTCAAAATCACTGACTCTTCTATCACTTGATGCGTATTTTTGATCTGTAAAAAACACTTTTTTAGCTGAGTAAAATTTTGCTTTGCTCTGAGTGTATGCTCGAAAATCAACTCCCAAAGTTGTTCTTTTACTCCACTCATAATTGGCTCTAAGATCGATTGTATGAGAGGTTATATCCCAGTCATCATCATAAAAACGATAAGAGATGATTGACGATAGATTCTGAGTAAGAGCTTTTGTATATTCGAGTGTTACTCCATATGCACTTCTTTTGTCTGGTTTTTGTTCCGGTGCGATTATAGGCGAGGTAGAAAAGTTTCTTACAATCCTCATGTATGGATTACTCAAATATCCATCCTCATTTATCATAAACAAAGAACCTTTTAGCATTGAGTTTTTATCCAGTATCTGAGTATAACCTACCTCAAAATTGATTACATCCAGATCTCTTTTTTTTACTTTACTACTTGCACCACTAATACTGTCACAATCAAGTGTTCCCATAAAACAGTAGATGCTTACATCATTTTTCTGATAAGATGCACCAATACTCAATGAACGATTTTTGGAACTGTCAAGATAGTGCAAATATTGTGCTGAAAGTTCATTGGATCTGTAATCATTTTCATCAGAGTAACTATAACCTACAATTAATTCATCTCTTGATAAAAATCGTTTTGTAAGATTTAAACTTATAGCTTTTCTATCATCTTCATAGGGAATATTTCCATAAACTATATCAGAAGTATAAGTATGCCCATCTGGCAAAGTTGCAGATGCACCACTAGTAGCATCATAAAAAGTAGGACTTGCACCACTGACACTATCATGAACTGCTGATATATTGAGTGTATAGTCTGCTCCAAAATCTTTATTTATTTCAAAAGATGGTGTATGAATCGTCGTTCTGCCACTATCTTCATAGAAGCTCATGTACTGCACACTGATGTAATCTTGTGCAAACAGAGTTGTAGTTGCCAAAAATGCACAGGCAATTGTCGAAATCTTTAGTTGCATCCACAACCTCCTCCTGCGACACCGCC
>JALSLJ010000007.1 GCA_026988315.1 Sulfurimonas sp.
CCATCATCAAAATACTTGAGTTTAAAAGCCTTAGTACACTTGCCATCACTAAAATCCATAACCGCTATTTGGAGAATCTTTTTACATGATTTAGGTATATCAAAATGCCCTTTCATCCCTGTGAGGAATTGCTTGAGAGGAACTTTAGCATCCATACCTATGACATTGTCTCTACATCCACTCAGACCAATATCTGACATATAAGCTGTCCCATTTTCTATTTGAAAATCATCAGTTGAGACATGAGTATGTGTCCCTATAATTCCGCTTACAGAGCCTTGAAGCATCATCATCATACCCCGTTTTTCACTTGTTGCTTCAGCATGAAAATCTATAAATATATTTTTAACACCATCTTCTTTTAGCTTTTCTACTGTTTTTTTCGCACAAATAAATGCATTATCAACAAAAGGCATAGAGAAATGCCCCATTAGATTTAAAACTGCCAACTTTTCACCGCCAACATCATAAACCCTGCATCCTGTTCCACTCACGCCCTCAGGGTAGTTATGGGGTCGTAATATTTCATGAGTATCAAAAAGAGGCTCTACATCTTTTTTGTCCCAAGAATGATTCCCTCCGCTCATAACATCTATCCCATATCCAAAAAGTTCATTTGCGTTTTTGGATGTCACACCAAAACCATGTGAAGCATTTTCATAATTTGCTATTACAAAATCTATATCATACTCTTCTCTAATTTTCTTTAAGTATGTACCACACATAACTCTTCCAGGTCGTCCAACTATATCACCAATAAAAGCTATTCTCATTACAACACCTTGGGTTTATTATTTCTAAGATAAAAAAGTACAGCCCTTATGATGTCATCGTCATCTTTTGAGTCAGACTTAATACTCTCTTTTGCTTCATTAAAATATGTAATCGTTATATTTTGTCCATAATTCATAATGCTTTTAATCTTCTTATCTAAACTTAAAAGTTTGATGACCATCAACTCAAAAAACTGTTTTGTTGGGTTGTCAAGCTCCCCAAATCTATCTATAAGTTCCTCTTCTATCTCATAAATCTCTACAGCCTCTTCACATTGTGAAAGACGGCGATATATATCAAGGCGAAGGCGGTCTTCTTTGACAACCTCATCAGATATATAAGCACTAATTGTGAGTTTTATATCTACTTTTGCTCTTGTTGTCTCGTGAGTATTGCTTAACTCTTTTATGGCATCTTCTAACATTCTTAGGTAAAGAGAATAGCCTATATTTTTGATATGTCCACTCTGAGCATCACCTACAAGGTTTCCACCACCACGAATCTCTAAATCGTGGTATGCTAAAACTGAACCACTTCCCAAAAATGAGTTTGACTCTAAAACTAAAAGACGCTTTTTCGCTTCATCTGTTAAGTTTTCTTTATTTTGAACTATAAAATACGCAAAGCCCTCAACACTTCCTCGACCAACACGACCACGAAGCTGGTGTAAATCTGCTATACCAAATCTATCAGCACCATCAACTATGATAGTATTTACTTTAGGCATATGGATACCAGACTCTATGATCGATGTTGCTATCATCAAGTCATACTCCCCTGCTTCAAATTTCAGTAACTCTTTTTCAGTTTGTACAGCAGAAATTTTAGAATGAAGCATCACTATACGCAAATCTGGTAAAATTGCTTTTAATTCCCCCATTTTAATCGGCATATGGTCTATAGAGTTATGAACATAAAAAATCTGCCCTCCACGACGAAGCTCCCTTAAGATCACCTCTTTAACAAGCTTTTCACCATACTCTTTCACAAATGTTCTCACCCCTTGACGCTCACTTGGAGGCGTGAGAAGTTGGGACATTGTTTTGATGGAGCTCATTGCTTGGTTCAGTGAACGAGGGATTGGTGTAGCACTCATCGAGAGAAGGTGAACATTATGATACAACTCTTTAATCTTCTCTTTTTGCTTCACTCCAAATTTATGCTCTTCATCTATAATAACTACACCCAATTTTTTAAACTCTAATCCAAAAAGAGTATGAGTACCCACTACAGTATCTAGCTCTCCTTTGGCTAAAGCTAAAGTTATAGAACGCTTTTCTTTAGTGCTCACAAATCTATCAAGTTTTGCATACCGTATCCCTAACTCACTAAACCTCTCATCTAAAGAGCGAAAATGTTGTGCAGAGAGCAAAGTTGTTGGAACAATAAAGGCAGATTGGTACCCTGATTTATATGCTGCATATATAGTGTTGAGTGCTACCTCTGTTTTTCCAAAACCAACATCCCCACTAAGAAGTCTATCCATGATATGACCTGAACTCATTTGAGTAATTATCTCAGTAACTGCTTGTGTTTGGTCATCTGTATATTCAAATCCAGAAAGTGCTTGAAACTCTTTGAGCTCTTTTTTTGCTAAATTTATCTTTGGTGCTTTTATGAGGGCCCGTGCTGCTGCTGTGTTTAAAATAGCTCCTGCTATCTCAAAAAGCCTCTTTTTAACCTTCTCTTTAAGCTTTCCAAAGCTCCCTTTTCCAAGTTTATCTAAAACAGGAGTAGAGCCACCAGAAGCGATGTAGCGGTCTATAAAATCAAGATTTTCAACTGGAAGCAAAATTTTATCGTCACCAACATACTTGATAACTATAAAATCTTTAATACCGCCTAGTATCTCTGTCTGTTCAATTTTTTCAAAGATACCAACACCATAATCCTCATGAACAACATAATCACCCGCTTTTAAATCATCAAGAAGGATAGAGCTTTTTCTTCGTCGTCTTATTTTATCTGCTTTATTGAGAGAGATAATAAGCTCATCTTTTGTGAGGATATTGAGTATATAGGGAGCATACACCTCTGTTATGCCATTAAGATTAAAAATTCCCATCTGTTTCATAACAGCTTTATTTGCTGCGATTACTGTTATCTTTTTATCTTTATGAACTTTAAGAAGTGAGCCAACATCGGCAATTACCAACTCTTTAAAATCATCCGAATTAGGAAGCACATCTAAATCGAAACTCTCTCTTGAAATAAGAGGATTATTAATCCCATAAGCATCTTTTAAAAGGTCATCTAATTCACGGGAGAAATATGCAATTTTACCCTCTAAAAAATTAGAAGCACTCCCATCTAAATGCCAAAAACCAAGAGATGCTATATCTTTTACTAAAGAGTCATACTCTGAATTTTCCACACTCTTTTGCAGTTCATTGAAAGTGGATTCTTCCAATGAGTAAAAACCACTTGTGATCTCAAAACTCTCTAACTCCTCCTTTTTCGTTCTTTGAGATTCTACTTCAAAATATTTTATCTGCTCTATTGTCTCATCAAACAAAGAGATACGCACAGGGTGTTCAGATGATGGGGCATATATATCTAAAATGTCTCCACGGTGAGAAATCTCACCTGCAACTTGAACCATATCTACAAAACTATAACCCCAAAAAAGCATCTGCTCTTTAAACTTTTTGAGGTTTATCTCCCCTCCAAACTCTACAGTTATTGATTGTAAAAGTTCCTCTTTTGGCAGAGGGAAAAGTAAAGTTTTAAGAGGGGAGATAATAAGAGGTTTTTTCTTGTGTCCATAGTAAATTCTAAGAGCAGAAAAAAGCTGATGAAGCTCCTCTTTATAAGAGCGTAAATCATCCCCTAAACCAGCTCTAAAATCAGGAAAGACTAGCACCTCTTTTTTAAAAAACTTTGCAACACTCTCTAATTCATGAGCTTCTTTTGTATCTTCACAAATCAAGAGTTCTAAATCTTGTTCCTTGTTGGTTTTAAAGTATTCAAATAGAGAGGATTGAGACATAGTTTTCCTAAAATTTTTATGACATTTTATCGAAAATAAATTTATTAGAAATTTTTTTTGTATAATTGCGAAAAAATAAGGAAAAAATTTTGAAAATAAATAAAAGTTTTATAACAAACCTAGTAGCATTAATCCTTATAGGCTTATCATTTCTAGCACTAGAGTTTAGCTCAGTCCTACTTTTTACAGGTCTCTTTGCACTCTCAGGTGCTCTAACAAATCAACTTGCTATCCATATGCTTTTTGAGAAAGTCCCACTTCTTTATGGTTCTGGTGTAATTCCTGCAAGATTTGAAGCTTTTAAAGAAGCTATCAAAAGACTTATGATGGATGAGTTTTTTACACAAGAGCAGCTCAATAACTTTTTTGCAAAAGAGGAAAAAAAGATAAATTTAGAGCCTATCATCCAAGAAACTGATTTTTCACCTGCTTTTGATGCCCTAAGCAAAACAGTTATGGAATCATCATTTGGTGGGATGCTAGGGATGTTTGGAGGAGAAAAAGCACTAGATAGCCTTCGTGAACCATTTTCTAACAAAATGAAAGTAGCCGTTATTGCCATAGTTAACTCAGATGAATTTAACCAAACACTTCAAAACCATATGCAAAGCTCATCTTTAAGTGCTGACATGATTAAGTCTATTGAAAATGTTATAGATTCAAGACTAAACGAGCTCACTCCACAAATGGTCAAAGAGATAGTTCAAAAACTCATCAAAAAACATCTTGATTGGCTTGTTGTTTGGGGTGGCGTTTTTGGAGGAGTTATTGGATTATTGAGTTCTTTCCTAGTTTAGCCCTTATTTTAGGGCTTTAAGTTTTCTATTTTTAAAATTTTACTACATTTTTTTACAATTAAGTCCGAAGTTTTGAATAGTTCAATCAAGAATGATGAAAAGAGTGCAAGGACAATAAAAAAAGTCGAGATGAAGATGATTTAATCATCATCTTCATCATCTTCATCATCTTCATCATACTGCGCTTCAGTTGATGTATCATAATTTATTGCACTAAGAGTTGTTGTCCCAATTTGGGGTGTTTGCCACTCTTGTCCATGACATTTGTAACAACTCACATTATTGGAGATTTGTGTTCCACGAAGATCCAT
>JALSLJ010000008.1 GCA_026988315.1 Sulfurimonas sp.
TTGCACTTCCTTTGAGTGCAAAAGTACTCATATCCCCTATTGATGCGATGAAGGAGTGTTATGGTGAAAACAGTCTTATCGTTAAAAAAAATATCTTGCTCTCAAAGAAACAAGCGAAATACATACAACAAGAGGCAAAAGTAAAATTAGATAGTAAAATATTTCGCACCTTTAAAGCTACAAAAGATGGACAACTCTTAGGTTACGGTATTTTAGTTAACAAAAAAGTTCGTTCTAAAAATGCTGTAGTTATCTACCTCATCTCGAATGACTCTATTCTCAAGTCTATAGAGATTATCGCTTTTAATGAACCTCCAGAGTATTTGCCATCAAAAAAATGGAACTCACAATTTGAAAACATCCCAACTGAAAAAATGTTGAGAGTATCAAAAGAGATACCAACCATTACAGGAGCAACGCTGAGTGCTAGAACTATTACTGACAGCTCCCGTTTAGCATTTGCCCTATACCATGAAGTTTTAAAGGAAAAATAGTGAGATTTACACTTATAAAAGATCTCAAACAAGAGCATTTAATGAGACCTATTTTATCTGGGCTTTTATTTTTTACCCTACTCTACCTTATGGGTGATGTTTTTGTAAAACACTCTAATTTTGGTATATTTAGCGGTGCTATCAACCTCACCCTTTTTGGAGATGAAGATCAATTTATAGATCCGTTGACTCATTCCTCATTTTTAGAGTTTTGGCATATGGAAATATTTTTTATAATGATGATTCTTTTGACTCTAAGTGCAATATTTATCAGACTCTCAGATAAAAGTAAGAAGCAGATACTCATTACAAATATCACTATGCTTAGCTCTATCATCTCCCTCTTAGCTCTTCTCGCCTCTTTTTATCTATGGGCATATTTTATAGAGTTGTATGTTCTTTGTTTTTTCATCTGGCATACTCTTGCTTCATATATGGCTTTATTCTCACTTTGGAAATTACACTATGACAAAAGCATATAAATACTCAATTCTCTACTTCTTATCTTTTAGTATATTATTACTAATAAGTGGGGCTATGTTATTTGAGGTAAAAATTGGTTTTAGTGTTGTAGGTGTGCGCGATTATTATTTAGGCAATAGCGATAAATTTATTGCAGCTAAAAGTGCTGATGCTCTTTTAAAAATAACACTACCTCATATCTTTTCGTTTGGGCTTTTTATAATGGTTCTTCTACATTTTTTGATTTTCACAAAAGAGCGCTATAAAGCTAAAAGTAGATTTTTAGTGTATCTAACATTTATAGCAACATTTATAGAGATAAGCTCCCCATTTTTGATTATCTATGGTTCTGAATTTTTTGCTTATGGTAAAATTTTGGGCTTTATTATCTTTAATTCACTTATTTTGTATAGCACATGGCTACTTCTTAGCAGTATAATGAATGATTAAGCCTCTGGTATATTTGGATAAATTATCACTCAACACTAACTCTTTATCACTTTTAAGAATTATGTACCCAACATCCAAAATGTTTAAAAACTCATAAGCTTTTTTTATAGGCATCACACTCGAGGCAGTAGCATAAGCATCTAGGTCACTGTTTGGCATCTCTGCTATAAGAGTTATAGAGATAAATTTATCTTGTGATGTTTTTGATTTTGGATTTATAAGGTGATTGTTTTTTATAGCTACTACATAACGGTTGTAATTTCCACTTGTTGAGATTCCTAAATCTCTCTTGGCTGTTTTAAAAGAGACTATAAACCCATCATCAAAGGGATTATCAACCTCAACGCTACACACATCTAAGCAGCGTATATCTCCACTTGCTGATATTAGCGCTTTTTTTAGATTGTTTGCCCTATAGTGCTCAGCTATTTTATCTACAGTAAAACCTTTACCCATCCCACCTAAATCAATTTTTACGCCCTTTGCTAAAGATGCCTCTTTTGTATCAAAAATCAAACCTTTAAAATCAACTTTTGCACTTTGTAACTCTTGGGGTGTAGGGACTCGCTCCTTTTGTCCAAATCTATACAAATCTTTTGTAATCGTGCCAACTGTAATGTCAAAATATCCATCACTTTTTTTATAATATTTTTGACTTAAAGACAACGCTTCATAGAGATAATCATCAAGAGAGATTTTCTTATCTCTATTGAGCTTATAAACCAAAGCATTTTTATTATATGAAGAGAGTGATAAATCTACATCTTTTACAATCCTAAATCCATCTTCTATATATTTTTTATTTTTTTCATCCACACTAATAGTTATAAAAGTCCCCATCTCTACTTTTGTTCTATGCAACATTTGCGCATTAATGTTAACACCCATAAATAGCAGTATTAGTATATATTTATACATAGTGTTACCTCTTCTATTTCTTTGTCATTTTAATTCTGTTATATTATCTTTTTAGCTCTATTATATAAAAATAAATGTAAAATTAATAAAAAATTACAAAGATACAATATGTTAAAAAATACTTTAATTATAGACAATGATATCAGATATGTAAATAACTTAAAAAATAAAATAGAAAAAAATTTAAATTTAACATATAAAATACATAATGATTTTAACTCAATTGATACGATTGAAGATATTGATGCATATGATCTCTATTTTATTAGACTCAACACTCTAACAATACCACTTATCGATAAGCTCTCTGATGAGGATAAGATCATAATTGTTTTAACAAACAAGTATGATGATAAAACTCGCAGTATAATTCTTTCTCTTGGTGTAAGTGACTATATTATCACTGATAATAACTCACACGGAAATATCGCACTTAACATTGTAAACAGACTCATCAATAACTCAAAACTAACAGTTATGCTTGTAGATGACTCCTCTTTAATACTCAACACCTTATCTATCATGCTTGATACCCAAAACCTTAACTATATTCGGTGTAAAAATGGGCAAGAGGCATGGGAGTATCTTAATAAGCCGGATAACAAAACGATTGACCTTGTAATATCAGACTATGAGATGCCCAACATGAATGGATACGAGTTAACAAAACGCATCCGCACAAAATACTCAAAAGAGATTTTACCAATCCTTATACTCTCAGGAACCGAAGAAAATTCTATGATTGCAAAGTTTTTAAAAGCTGGAGTCAATGACTATATACCAAAACCTTTTATAAACGAAGAGTTTGTCAACCGTGTTGCGAATACACTCACAACCCTTGAATTAAATAGAAAACTAAATCTTACCCATTTTTTTGATTAACTTAAAGATACTTTAATTCGATATAATCTATTTTATGAAAATCACTTTATTTATAACTGCCTTTTTAGGTATTTTTATCCTCTTAAATATGTACATATCAAAAAGATTTATAGCCAAACTCGATGTTACAAACAGCACCAAACACTACCTTCATATATTTCTGATTATCAACTTTATCGGTATTATCGGCTATATGCTTGGACGCTACTATCCACACACTCCGAATTGGCTTTACTTTATACTCTCCTTGCCTATCGGCTTACTTTTTTTACTTTTTTGTACAGCAGTTATTTATGACATCTCAAGAGTTATACTTTCAAAAACTCCCATTTCACAACCAAGAAGAGATTTCTTCAAAAAGTCATTAGATGTTTCATCTTTACTTCTTGCAACATCCCTAAGTGCTCGCTCTATCTATGAGGCTAAGTTTGTAAAATTAGAGAGGGTGAATGTAAAGATAAAAGATCTGAAACAACCCTACAAAATAGTACAGTTAAGTGACATACATATAGGTGGTTTAATAGACAAAGAGTTCATCCAAAGTATAGTGCAAAGAGTGAATGAGCTTCAGCCAGATATTGTAGTTATTACCGGTGATTTGATAGATATTGATATATCTTTAGCACACGACACTTTATCAGAGCTTCAAAACTTACAGTCAAGCTATGGGACATATTTTGTTGTGGGAAACCATGAGTATTTTCATGGGGTTAAAAATATCATACATGCTGTCAATGCCTTAGGGATTAGAGTGCTTGAAAATGAAAACATATATATAGGTGAAGAGGAAAAAGGTTTTAACCTTGCCGGTGTTTATGATGTTATGGGGTATAGAACGAAAACATACGAACCAGATATAAATGCAGCACTCAACAATCTAAAAAAATCACCCACCATACTGCTAGCACATCAGCCAAGATATATTCAAGAGGTAAACGATAGTGTTGACTTGATGTTAAGTGGACATACTCACGGCGGACAACTCTACCCTTTTAGATTTTTAGTAAAGCTACAACAACCTTACATAGATGGACTGCACCAACATAATGAAGAGTTACAAATCTATGTAAACAAGGGGACAGGTTTTTGGGGACCACCAATGAGACTCGGTGCTAGTTCTGAGATAACAGAGATAATTATTGAGCCAAAAGTGTAATGAAAACTTTTGCAACTCAATCTTTTGACAATTTTAAATCCTTTATTATTCTCTTGAAGCCCTTTTGTACATCCGAACTTGTCACTGCACCCTCTAGATCAATATAATAACTATACTTTAAAGTATTATTTTTTCTTATTTGCATTTTTAAATAACTAGAGGGGAAATTTGAAAGTGCTTTTTTTTGAATATTTTGATTACTATTGCAAGTAATCCCAGCTTTTTTTGATACCTCTAATTTGAAGTCACATCGCTTATCAAACTGATACAACTCTTGCAATGTAGATGTAATCATCTCATCTTCTCGAAACAGTACCAATCTCAGGCATGGAACTTTTTCCTCAGTGATTTTTCCATCAAAAACAACTACCGTAGCATTATCGCTACACCCGCTATAAAAGACAAAAGTAAAAAAGAGGATAAAGATTTTAAAGATGCCCTTAAAGTATTGCATAAATTTCTACGAAAAGTACTTATATCTTATCTGGTACAATATCCACACTTTCTAAAAAGTGACGGAGCCTTACAACTTCATCTTTGGATAAGCTATTTCTATGCGACATAACCAAAGAAAACTCCTTATCTTTTAATAAAATTTTTGCCTTATTATGTTTTGTAATCTCCACACTCGCACCATAATGTTCCAAAGCACTCAACAACCTTTTCTCATCTATATTTGTTGCTATTGGGTGTTCAAACAGTTTTTGAATTTTTGCTTTGTGTTTTTGACTCATACGAACTCCTTCAATTATATATCTAAAACTATTATACTACTTATTGAATTAATTAGAGGGAAAAAATTTATCGCTTTTTAAAAATAAGAAGTGTTTTATCCTCTGTATCGTAAAGAGAGAAGGTTTGCTTCTCTACAAGTTTTAAGCCTGAGAGTTTTTGAAAAGTTTTTATTGCATGAAAATACTGGATGATAGTGTCTTGGTATTTCGTGTAGTTTTCATCTTCATTTTTAAGAAATAGTGTAAATTTTGTATGGAGCTCATCGTTGATAAATTCAGCATCTACACTTAAGAACTCTTTGTCATTCTCAGAGCTCATAGTCCCCTCAGCAACATCACTAAAACCATAACGAGTGTTTATATCAGCTATAAATATCCCATCATCATTAAGCTTTTGAGCAATTGCCTCTAAAAACTTCACAAGAGAATCTTTATCCAAAAAATTGAGTACATCAAAGATTGCAACGATAGCATCATATTTGCCATCTACCTCTGTTACATCTTTACACTCAGCATCCAGACCCTGCTCCCTACACTCATCAATCATAACAGCACTCAAATCAACACCCTTGCACTGCACACCATCACTAATGAGGCGTTGCATAAAGCCGCCACGACCACATCCAACATCTAAAAGTGTTGTAACATTTTTGTCATCAAGTTCCGAACGGTAAAGATCATATAGGGCTTCTGTAGCCTCTTCAATCCCTAGAAGATGTTCAGCTTTTGCATAAAGGTCTAAATTGTTCATATTAAGCTTTTTGCTCTGCTTTAATCACTTCATTGATTTTGCCGTAAATATCTAAAACTTCATCTTTTTTGGCAATATAGCTATTTTTGTTAGCAATCAGATAAGTAGAAGATGTCATGATATCCTCAACCACTTCTAAGCCATTTTGTTTCATAGTTGCTCCAGTTTCAACAATATCTACTATCATATCAGCAAGCCCGATAAGGGGAGCAAGCTCTATAGAACCATACAGTTTAATAATCTCAACTGAGACTGCGCGCTCTTCAAAATAACGCTTTGTGATATTTACCATTTTAGATGCTACTTTGATATCTGGCTTATTCAGGTCAAGTTTTTCTCCATTTCGCATCCCAATAGAAACCTTACATATACCACGCTTTAAATCAAGCAAACGAACAACATCAAGTCCCTGCTCCTCTAATGTATCTAACCCAACCACACCAATATCTGCGGCTTGATGAAACACATAAGTTGCAACATCTTGATTTCTTACAAGTAAAAAACGAAAATCTGGTGTTTCTAAGATAAGTTTTCTATCATCAAACTTAAAATTCTCACCAAAGATAGTTTCAAAAATTTCTAGTGTCTCTTTTGCTATTCGACCTTTTGGTAGTGCAACTGTTAGCATAATTGTGCCTTTTTTATAATCTTTTTCATTCCATTAAATAATAACATCTCATCCACTTTGGCAGATGGAAAGACTTTTGCAAATATCTTTGCATCGCCACCAGTTAAAAATATATCCATTTTATGCGACAAAACTTCACTCTTTAGAGTTTTAAGATACCCATAGCTTATAGCATCTTGGGAATTTTTTGGCATTATATCTAAGTCACACTCAAAATTAAATGAAAAGCTAAGTGCTGGTGAAATATTTTTATAAGTTTCACCCATTGCTTTTAATCCAGGATAGATAAAACCACCCTCAAAAACATCACTTTTAACGACATCAACAGTTATGGCACTGCCAACATCTACAATAATCCCATCACTTATTGTCTCACAGGCTACTATTCTATCTATGCCCATAGTATCATAATATTTTTGCATATCTATATATGACGCAAGGTTTATCCAGTTATCTAAATGCTTTAAAATATTGTGCACATCTGCATTGACACAAATATAAAATATTTTTTCTTTTATTGCCAAAGGATTAAAATTGAGAGTATCTTCTTTAAAATCAATACCATTTTTAAAAAAATGATACGAGGTATTGCCAATGTCACAAAGAAACATTATTGAATTTTCCAACCCTGACTTTTAAATGCTTCTTTTGCTTTAGAGCACAATGGTGCATCGATAAAAAGAAGCTTATGCTTAAAATTATGTCCACAAAAAAGTGTGAGTTTTGCATAAATTTCTTCAAATTTATGCACATCTTTCATAAGTAATCTACTCTTTTGACTTACCGCAAAAATCGCCCAAAAATAACCAGTTGTATCTGTCGCTTTATAAATCTTTATTTTATTGCGAACACCTAATTCCTTAGGAGCTATCTCTTGCATTTTTTTATAAATTTTCCCTTTTTTTCTTAGGGAATCTACTACCATTTGCATATCTATTTTAACACCTTTATTTTAAAAATTAAAACTAAAAAAATTCTATCTCATCTTCATCAGCTTCAATTTCACTATTATCTAGCGTCCACATCATTGTAATAGTTTTCATATCATTAATGATTGAGGCATCTAAAAAGTTCAATTCACCATCATTGGCAACTTCTATATCTTCATTCCATTTTTTCAACACAAAAAGAAAACTCTCCAAAAGCATAAAAGTATTAATCACTTGCTCCTTATCCTCTGGGATAGGATTTTCTTTGAGTGTTATAGAAAAAACACTCATCGCCTTAGCAAGCTCACTAAAAAATGAGTAAAAAGCAAGTGTTGAAGCATAGCGACTAAAGCCCTCGCTAATATATGCTATCTCCTCTGTTGATATTTCTTCATTTGAATTGATTACAGCAATTACTGCCACATCGATTTCTGTATGCAACTCTTTTAATTCACATATATCATCATTAATAAATTGCTGGATTTGCAAATCCATTGCATCCACAGCATCTTCAGGAATTTTATTTTCTTCTTTTGTTGAACTTATCTTTGTTTTATAAACCATTGTATCTAACATTCGCAATGTTTTTTCAAGTTCAGCATTTTTTTCTTGCAACTCACTGTTTTGTTCTTCTAAACGCAAAGCTAATTTTTCCATAGTATCAACATGCTTAAGAACAAATTTATGATCACTAATAGACTTGCATATTTGATAAATAGCATGGTTTAATTTTTCCATATCAATAGGTTTTGTTATAAAATTAGCTACCCCAATCTCTATGGCACTTTGAAGATACTCTACCTCATTGTGAGCAGTAATTAGCAATATTTGTATGTGAGGATCGCTCTTTTTAATCTCTTTGCTCATATCTATTCCATTTAAACCTGGCATATTTATATCGCTAATAATCAAATCATATGCTTCTTCACTACTAGCATATCTTTTATACTCAACCAAACCCTCTATCCCATTTATAGCAGTATCAACATGCATAAAATAATTTTCAAATAATTCAGCCGTACTATTTCTTAAATCATCATCATCCTCAACATAAAGGACACGGAGATCTTTTGTATATTCTAGCAGTAATGCAATATCCATTGTTTTTCCTTACTTAAATTGTATCTTTTAGAGAATTAATAGGTAATTCTATCTTAAAACATGCTCCACTTGCAATATTACTCACATTAAGTTTTCCTGCATGGTGCTCATCTATAATAGTTTTTGACATATATAACCCCAATCCCGTTCCATTTTTTTCATGTTTAGTAGAAAAATATGGATCGAATATTTTACTTATAATCTCATCTCGGATCCCTCCACCATTGTCACATATCTCTAAAACTACCTTATCTTCGCAATCATATGTATTGATGAGAATAATTGGATTTTTTATCTCTTTTTCTTGAAAGTTATCTTGGGCATTTTGTAAGATATTTAAAATAACTTGCATTATCTCCGATTCAAAAAGGGCAATCATTGCTTTACTTTCAAATCTTTTACTTATCTCAATATTTTTGTTTTTAAGTGAGCTTTGAATTATCTTTAAAGCTTTATAGAGTGGTGCATGAATGAGAGTTTTTACAGACTCTTTATTTGGTTTGTAAAAGTCTCTAAAATCATCTATTGTATTTGTCAACAACTGCACATAACTCTCAATATCGCTCAACTTTTCATTAAAATAATAATTACACTTTATAGCCTCTTCCTCTTTTGAGAGATTATATGTTTGTAACATTATTTTTGTTTTCATATTTATACTCGTAGCAGCAATAGCTCCAAGTGGTTGCCTCCATTGGTGTGCAATCATACTAATCATTTCACCCATTTGAGCTAGTTTTGATTGTTGCAGAAGTTGTTGATCTCTATCTTTAATAAGGGTTATATCTGTCGTATATCCAACAAAATTTTCAATACTCCCCTCACTATCTCTTACTATGATATTACTATCATGAACCCATTTGACTTTACCGCTTTTTGTATATAATCTATATGGCTCATGTTCAAAATAATTCACCCCATGCTCAATTGCATCCCTTACCTCTTTTTCTACTTTTTTTATATCATCTTGGTGAATACACTCTTTATAAGAAATTTTACCACTTATAAACTCATCTGTTTCATACTCTAGTAAAGTGCTGACACTTTTTGAAACATGAGATACACTCCAACTCTCATCGTTATTCCATTTAAATAAAACTGATGTACCTAAATCAAATAAAGAAAGTAAAACATTTTGTTCCGCAGTTCTTTGTTCTACTTTTTCCTCAAGGCTATTGTTAAACCCCTCTAATTCATCAAGTTGCTTTTGAATAAGAGTTTTGAGTCTATTTTGCTTCACTAAAAAGAAAAGAATAATCCCTATAATCATAACAAAGAGAAATATTAACTGCCAAATTAAGGTGTAATCATGATTATGAGTTATAGTTGCAGATACCCATGAGTTTAATATTTCTCTTTTTTTCGTTTGGGGGATACTATCAATAGCCTTATTGATAATATTTAAGAGCATTCCATCATCTGCAATGACACCAATCCCTATACCAAAACTTTCAAAATCATTGACAACTTTTAATTTTGCTGAAAAATATTTTTGAATATAGTAAATAGATGAGAGTGACTGGCCAAAATAGCCAAATACATTCCCTTTAGCTACCATCTCTAAAGCCTCTTTAATGCTTTGAGCTTCTAGTAGTTCCATACCAGGGTATCTGTTTTTTAGTATATCTTGCAGTGCATAATGCCCTTTAACAATAACATATGTTTCATCTTTGTAATTATCAAAATTGGAGATAAAAGGTTGTTCTATTCTGGTAGTGAGTGTAAAGAAATCTTCAAGTATTGGTTGCGTCAACTTATAGCGTAGTTTTTTTTCACCTTGTGCTGACATAGTTGGCTTTATATCACACTTTTGCTCTTGTAATAATTTTACATTCTCATATTTATCTTTTGCATAAATAATTTTAAGATTAACACTCAATTCTTTAGCAATATAGTTTAAATAATCTGCACCAATCCCTATAAATTTTCCATCTTTCATAGACTCATATGGAAGCCAATCTGATTTTACACAAACACTCAACTCTTTTTTTTCATTCAAATAAGAGAGTTCCTCTTGTGTTAAAAATGAGTTTCTATATTTATCATTATCAAAAATAAACTCATCAAAAGAAACTTTTTTATCGACTAAACCTAAGAGATTGTAAACATCATAAATTTTTTCTATCTTTCTCTCTTCTATGTGACCTAGCTCATGGCTTTGTAAGTATGCTAATTTTTTCAACTCTCGCGCTTCATAAACAAGAGCATCTCTTGAGAGATTTTGAGAATTATATTTTTGCAAGATAAGCTCTACAGTTTCATCAATGTTCTCAAAAGCATATTGCCAACCTTTTAGGGATGCTTTCGTAAAGTTTACAGTTCTTTGTTTATGATTTTTAATCTCTTCTTCACAGGTAAATAGTATATCACTATAAAAATCAAATCCATAGTCTCTTGGATTGAATATTTTATACGCTATCCCTCTTTGTTTCAGTAAAAATGGTTCACTTGTTATGTAAGAGAGCATTAAATCTGTTTTTTTATTAATTAAATCATTAATATTAAAAGAGTGTTTCATTAAAGTAACATCTTTTTTTGTAATATGATATTTAGCCGCCATAGCATAGATAGGTGCACTTGTTGACATCTCTTTTGTTATCATGATTTTTTTGCCAACAAAATCTTCTACTTTTGTTATATTTGAATCTTTAGTTGTAAGTAAAATAGAGGGAGAGAATTGTAAAGTAGCAAACAAAAGGACAACTTTTTTACCCTCTGCTCTATCTATTATCAGAGAGGAATCACCGACACCATAAGTTGCTCGTTTATCTTCAAGCTCTTGGGTGGGATCTATATTTGCAGAAAATTTCTTAATTTCCACATCAAGTCCAGCATCTCTGTAAAAGCCTTTCTCTTTTGCCATATAGTAACCGGCAAACTGGAACCTATCAAGCCAAGAAAGCTGCAAGGAAATTTTTTCTATATTTGCAGCCTGCACAAAACTTGAGATAAGCAACAATACAATTACTAAATTTTTAATCATTAAAATCTCTTAAATCGCTATTTTTATTTGATGATAACTAAATAATAATTAATAAAAAATTATTTCCGACTATTATAATATTATTTTATAGTTAATTCATAAAATTTGGATATATTTTTTTTATTAAATAGTATATTTTACATCCCAAACAATAGTTAAACACTAGGTCTAAAAGAGAACAGAATATAAAAATAATAGCTATTGCAAGCGATACAAGGTTGTTGTCTAAATAATGTGTAATTATCAATAATCCAACAAACACTAAACCAAAATAAGCGGCTAAGCGTTTTGAACCACCATCTATTAAGACTACTCCTATCTTTAAAATATTTTTGAGAAATTTTGATGCTTGAGAAAGAGGTGAATATTTTTTATCAATAAAAAGTTTAATGCTAAAATCTATAAATAAAAAATATAAAATAAATACATTTGATGCAATAAGGTAAGATACAACCAATAGACTAACAAACAGCGAGTTGATTCTTGAAACATTAGAATCAATATTTTCAAAAGTCATCGGACAAGTGTATGACATAAAAAGCCTTTTAAAATTAAATATAAATCGAATTTTAGTGAGATATTCTTAAGTCACAATTATACTATTTTCTTATGTTACTTTTGATTGTCTATCTCAGATATGTAAAGAAAATATACTGTGAGTAAAAAATTTGATAAATTTATCACATTTTACCTATTTGTTTATCGAATATATGTTATAATATACAAATATACTTAATAAATGGAGGAAAGATGCCTAGTAAAAGAAACACTTATGGATCAAAAAAAATACTAGTTTTAATGTTAACGGCACTATTACTAAATGCTTCAGATGAAGCACTAACACTAGATAAGGCTTTAGATATTTTAAAGTCTCAAAACCTTGAGATTAAAGCATCTTCTTTAGAGATTGAAGCTACTAAAGCAGAACTAGAGACGGTTTCAGGGATGAAATGGGGTAAGTTAGACTTTATTCAAGATTTTGCAAATTCGGATGATGCTGGAAATGTATTTGGATTTAAACTAACATCCAGAGAAGCTACTTTTGGTGATTTTGGAGCCTTAGAATTTATGTCAAGCCAAACAGCTACTGGTTTTCCAAATAGTGCTTATACAACTCCACCTCAAGATTTAAACTATCCTGATGCCAGAAACTTTTTTCAAACAAAACTAAAGTATGAACTGCCAATATTTACTGGTTTTCAAATAAGCAGCTATACTAATATTATGAAATCTATGACTAAGATGAAAAACCTTGAACATAAGCAAGTTATAGATGAAAAAATTTATCAAATCAGAAAAAGCTTTTACGATATGGCTCTTCTTCGTGAATCAACTAAGCACTTACATATAATTTTAGCGAATATAGATACTTTAGAGAAGATGACACAAGAGATGATTGCAGTTGGTTATGCCAAAAAAGTTGACCTTTTAGAAGTGCAAGCTAAAAAAGGCAATGTTTATAGACTTCTTTCTCAAATGGAATCTAACCAAAAACTACTTTATCATTACATTAGTTTTTTACTCAATACAAATGTAACAAATATAGACACACCATTTGACACTATGGAATTACCGATAATTACTAACGATGATGTCTTGCACAGCAACTTAGATATTCAAAAAGCTTCAACTGGCTTAGAAATTAGAAAAAACATGGTAGATGTCAGTGAAGCATCTTACTATCCAATGATTGGTGCTTTTGCAGAGATTGCAACTGCAGATAATTCATTTTTAGGGGATGCGAGTGATCATATGGCATATACAGTTGGTGCTAGGCTAACATGGAATATTTTTAATGGTGGCATAGATAGTGCAAAGGTTGAAAAATCTCGCATAGATTATCTTAAAACTCAAACGCAAGTGCAACTAGCAAAAAAAGGGATAGCACTTCAGGTTGATAAAATTAGAACAGAGATACAAAGCCTTGATGTAGAGATAGAATCATTAGAAAAAGAGTTGGCACTTGCAAATGAGATATATGCTAATTACGAGGGAAGATATAGAGAAAAACTATCCTCTATGAGTGATGTAATCATAAAACAATCAGAACAAATTCAAAAAATACTGCAACTACAGATGGTAAAAAACAAACGAAATGAAAGAATTTTCGCACTAGAAAAACTAGCAAATGGAGGAAAATAATGAGAAAACTTTTAATACTTATAGCACTAGGGGCTTCACTAATAGCAGAGACACTTACACTCTCAGGAAGTGTAATTTCAGACAACCAAAAAATGATTACAAGTCGTTTTATGGGTTTTGTAACGGATGTTAAAGTGTCCGAAGGTGATTTTGTAAAAAAAGATCAACTTCTATATACTATAGACTCAAAAGAGATAGACTCAGCAATGACACAGGTTAGACTTGGAATATCACAAGCACAACTCTCTCTTCAAATGTATCAAAACCAATATACAAATGTAAAACTAAATCTTGAACGCCACAAAAGACTTTTAGAAAAAGATATGGTTTCAAAATTTGAGGTTGAAAACTTAGCACTTGCTGAACAAAACTTAGCAAATATGATAATTATCGCTACAAAACAAGTAAAGCAAGCTGAGGCACAATTAGCAGAGGTAAAAAATCAATATAAATACTTAAATATTAAAGCTCCAAACAATGGTGTTATTGTTGCGAAAAATATTAAAGTTGGGGAGATGGCTATGCCTGGGATGCCAGCTATTGTTTTATCTGACTTAAGTAGTTTAAAAATATCAGCAGAGATAGCTGAGAGCAATTTAGGGATGATAGAACATGGCAAAAGAGTAACAGTTAATATACCATCATTAAAGTTAAAATCAATCGGAAAAATTACAGCTATCATACCAAACTCAAACCCAATGACACATACTTTTAAAATCAAAGTTTCATTTAAAACTCAAAGTAAATCGGTATATCCTGGTATGTATGCCACGATAAACATCGACTAAGGCGATATAATGAATCACACAAAACCTTATGAGCCAAAAGATATCGCTGGTAAGTTAGCAAAAGCTTTTTTACGCAATCCACTTACAGTAGTGCTTGGTATATTCTTGCTAGTTATTGGTTATTTATCTCTAATTATTATGCCTCGAGAAGAGAATCCACAAATGGTAGTCAGTGGATCAACTGTTATTGTAGCACTCCCTGGTGCTAGTGCAGAGGAGATACAAAAAGTAATTGTAAAGCCACTAGAGAGAAAGCTCAAAGAGATAAAGGGAGTTGAGCATATTTATGGGATGGCTATGGATAATGTCGGAATTGTCAATGCAGCATTTTTTATAGGGGAAGAAAAAGCAGATTCTAATCTAAAAGTATATGATAAAATAATGCAAAACTCCGATATCTTTCCAAAAGGTGCTATGAATCCCATTATTAAACCACTTGACATTGATATTGACATCCCTATAGTAAGCATTGCATTTTTCTCAAATGATAAAAATATGAGCAATACAGAACTTTATGATAAAGTAAAAGATATTCAACATCAAATTAATGGGCTTGACAATGTTGCTGTAACAGAGATAAAAGGTGGGAATAAACATCAGTTTAATATAGAAGTGGATCTACACAAGCTTTCTGGCTATAACCTTTCAATGGGTCAGATTGTTCAAGCTGTTCAAGCACTTTCATATGATGTTCCAGCTGTAAAAAATAGAACGAGAGATAACCAAATAGTTATGGTAGGTGTAAAAAATGCAATAGAAAGTTCTAAAGATATAGGCAATATAATAGTTGCTGAATATATGGGGTCACCAATCTACTTAAACCAAGTAGCAAAAGTAGAAAAATCTTACGATATTCAAAACTTTAAATCTGTCTCCATAAGTGTTAATGATGGAGAAGGTAACTTTTCACCTTTACAAGAACAAGTAACTTTAACAGTTTCAAAACTTCAAGGTACAAATGCAGTTGTGATTGCAAATGAGGTGAAAGATGAGTTACAGCTTTATAAATCAGCACTTGCAAAAGATGGAATCAGCTATGTAATTACAAGAAATGATGGTGAAAGAGCAAATGAGGCTGTCAACGAACTTGTTTTCCATCTTGTGTTGTCTATAGTTATTATTGCTATTTTACTTGTTCTCGTCCTTGGATGGAGAGAATCTTTGATAGTTACATTTACAGTACCTGCTATCTTAGCTATAACCCTCTTTGTAGCGTATCTCACAGACCAAACAATAAATAGAATTACTTTATTTGCTTTTTTACTCTCGCTAGGTCTTTTAGTGGATGCCGCTATTATTGTTATCGAAAATATCCACAGACACTATCACTCTATAGAATCTGACCATGAAGATGTAGATGACTTAATGATAAAAGCAACTGACGAGATAGGACCACCAACAAATATAGCAACCCTTGCAATTATTATGACAATGGTTCCAATGGCATTTGTTGGTCAAATGATGGGTCAGTTTATGCAACCTATCCCCGCGAATGTTCCTGTTGCACTAATAGCTTCACTATTTGTAGCGTATATATTTACGCCATATTTAGCTGTAAGAATGCTAAAAAAACCTGATCACCACAATAAAGGAGGTAAATAATGCTACAAAAAATTGAAAACATTATCTTAAACACAATACAAAGCAAACTCAAAAGAAACCTTGTACTTTTATTGACTCTTGTAGCTTTTATTTTATCTGTATTGATGATTGCTCCAACTACAATGGTACTTGCAAAAATGCTTCCTGGAAAAAACAATGATACATTTACAATATATACAACCCTTGCAAATGGTAGTTCAATTGAGCAAACAAATAGAGTAACTAATTGTGTTGTTGGATTTTTACAAAAAGAGAAAGAGATCCTAGATATAGAAGTATTTTTAGGTATGGGTGCCCCTCTTGATTTTGCAGGGCTTATTAAGGGTTCAGCCTTTAAAAATGCTGAGAATGTTGCAGAGATAGTTGTGAACCTTACAAAAAAACATGATAGAAGTGAACCATCATATTTTATGGTTCAAAGATTAAGACCAGCTATTACTGAGAATTGTTCTGCTATTACTCCAAACACTGTTATCTCCTTTGTTGAACCTCCTGCTGGACCTCCTGTTTTAGCTGCAATCGTTGCTGAAATTTATGGTAGCGATGCAAATGGAATTAGAGAACTAGCAAATAGAGTTTCTGATGTGTTTAAAAGTACAGATGGTTTAGTAGATGTTGATATTATGCAAGATGATATTTATGATACTTATGAAATAGTAGTCAACAGCACAAAAGTATCCCGCTCTGGTGTTTCCATCAAACAACTCAAAGATATACTTTACTTGGCTTTTGAGGGGATGCAGATAGCTGTTAAAAACTCTGATGTTTATGATGATCAGGTTCCTATCTATCTTTCACTTAGTAAAGAAAGTAAAAAGTTTACAAACAAAGATATTCGCGCAGTGGAGATGAAGCTCTCATCTCTAAAGCTGATGAATAAAATGGGTATGATGATACCAATTACTGAACTAGTAACAATCCATGCTAAAAAATCAAATCCTATGATTATGAGTAAAAATCTTGCTCAAATGACCAATGTAGTCGCAGAGACCGATATGGTATCTCAAGTATATCCACTCATGGATGCTAGAAATGTTATCTTAGACACATTTACTGATACATATGAGATAGAAAAAATCGGGATATACAACCTGCAACTTACAGATAAGAGAACTGGAGAAATTTATAAACTCATTTGGGATGGAGAGATGGAAGTAACACTTGATACCTTTGTTGAACTTGGTGGTGCATTTATCGCAGCACTAGTTCTTATCTTTTTACTAATGGTCATTTACTATAAAAGCTATACACTCAGTGGCATTATTCTCTTAGGTTCTTTTCTCTCAATAATAGGAGTTATTATAGGGCATTGGATCATGGATATCTTTACAACAGATACATTCTTCCTCACAGCTACTTCTTTAATTGGATTTATCGCTCTTATTGGTATTAGCTCTAGAAACTCTCTTCTTCTTATTGATTTTACGAAGTCACTCATGGGTGAAAAAGGGATGCACAAAGCAGAAGCTATCGCTTACGCTACTGCAACACGGGCTAAACCGATTTTTCTTACTGCTGCTGCAATTATACTTGCCTCTTCTCTTTTAGCTGGAGATGCAGTATTTGGCGGACTTGGTGTCGCTTTAATGTTTGGAACAATAGCAGCTGTTATTGCCTCATTAGTAGTAGTACCTGTACTTTTATACAATGCAGATTTAGAGCGTCATTTCAACTTTCATGATAAAAAATCTGTATCTGTTTACGAACCGTAAAACTAAACTATTTGGTTTGGTTGAAGGAGAAGAGATAGACCTCTTTTACAAGAGGTCTATTACGAAAAGACTATAGGTGAGCGTAATTAACGCTGAGACAAGCTTCAAGAGTTTTGAGTTCATTAAGTACAGCATCATTAACAATATCATCCACTAAAATAACCGCTAATGCCTGAGAGTCAGCATTTCTAGCTAATGAAAAGTCAGAAATATTTACACTATTGTTAGCAAGGATAGATCCAATACTCCCAATAACACCTGGAACATCACTATTTTTAAATAAAATCATATCACCTTTTAATACCACTTCAATATCAAAACCATCAATAGCAACAATGCGTTGAATATTATCATCAAAGATAGTAGCACTTATTATAGTTGTACCCTCAGCAGTAGTAAGCTTAATAGTAATTAAATTTTTATATACAGATGACTCATTAAGAGATTCTGATTCTATCTTAATCCCTTTTTCTTTTGCAACAAACTCTGCATTAACATAATTTATAGTATCGCCACTATTGTGACTCATAGCTCCAACAGCAACGAAAGTAGAAAGAGATTCAACATAATTAGAAATCTCGCCCTGTCCACTTACTTTAATTGCAATGATTTGAGATTTATTCATCTGCGATGCTAAGAAACCAATTTTTTGTCCCATTTGTAAAAATGGTTTTACAAAGGCTGGGATAGAGCTCTCATCTATTGGCAAGTTCATAGCGTGGGCAAATGAGATGCCTTTAGCAGCTTCAATAGCATTTTGTGCTGCTTGAGTTCCAATATTATACTGAGACTCAAATGTATTGGCACCTAAGTGAGGTGAAACACAGATATTATCAAGCTCTAATAATGGATGATCTATTGCTGGTTCCTTATTAAAAACATCTATTCCTGCAAAACGGATTTTTCCAGATTTTAAATTATTATAAAGTGCTTCTTCATTATAAAGGCCACCACGAGCACAGTTGATTACAACCACACCATCTTTCATTTGAGCAAATTCAGCTTCATCAATCATATTGAATGTTTCTTGATTTTTTGGAGTGTGTATTGTGATAATATCACAAGCTAAAATATCTGCAAAATCTTTCGTATAAGTCATATCTAAATCTGTAACTTTAGATGGCTGGATGTAAGGATCATATGCAATAATATCCATTTCAAAAGATGCAGCACGCTTAGCTACGCGTGAACCTATGTTACCAAAACCGATAACACCAAGTTTTTTACCCTTCATCTCATGCCCATACCACTTCTCTCTTTTCCAAACTCTCTCGTTTTTAAGATGGTTATGTGAATATGGAAACATTCTCATACATGAAAGCATATGTGTCATTGTAAGTTCTACTGCTGCGATAGTATTAGCGGTTGGAACATTCATAACAATGATACCCTCTTTTGAACATCCTGGGATGTCAACATTATCCACACCAACACCAGCACGGACAATCGCCTTCATGTTTTTAGCTGCTTTAATAAACTTATCATCTATATCAGTGGAACTTCTAGTTATTGCAACATCAGCATCTGCAATAATATCTAAAAGCTTTACCTTATCTTCATTAGCAGCCATAATAAAGTTTATATCTTTATCATTACGAAGCATCTCTAATCCAGCTTCATGGATATGGTCACAAACTACTACAGTATATTTTTTTACCCCTAGGGTATTTGTTTCACGGCTCATTACACTTCCTCTTTATACGGCTTAATAGTTGCCGAAATTTGATAATTTTTTAAAACTTTAACGAGAGAGTTTAGCTTGTTTACACTCTTAGAAAAAACAAATAACTCTACACCGTTTTTATCTTTTTTAAGAGAATATCTAAACTTATGTTGCTTTAATTCTTCTTTTAGGCAAAATAGTTGATATGGATCTAAAAAAGAGGCTGATAACTTATATAATGTATCAGTAGAAATTGTCTCAATTAAATCTACATTTACATAGATTTCATTAACAGGATAAAAATATCCTAATCTCTCTGTCTTGGAAAAATGGTTCAGCCAAATCTTCTTTGGCTTATCTTGAACTATTTCACTCTTATAGGTCAAGGGTTCCATCTCAACAAACTCCTCTGAGGAGTTTATTGAAATCAAAAAAAGGACAATAAAAATGGCAACACCCAGTGTTAAGACTGGTGTAAACCACTTTAAAACCTTTTGCATTATGGTTACTTGAATTTATCTTTTATCAAGTCACCTAGAGAATGTGATTGAGTATCATTAATCTCTTCAAGTAATGCTTGATTTTTGATATAGTCTAACTTTTTCACAGAAAGACGGATACGATCACGACGAGTATCGATAACTGCTATTGCAGCTTCAATCTCTTGTCCAACTTCTAACTCTTCTTTTACAAGTGGAGACAAATCTTCATCACGAATCAGTGCATCAACACCATCGTTTAACGATACAAAAACACCAAAATCTTTAATGTCACGGATAGTCCCTTTTACAACGGAATTTACTTTATTTTCAGTAGCAAATTTATCTATCGGGCTTTCTAAAAGAGTTTTACGATTTAAAGATATTTTTTGATCTTCAGAGTTAATCTTAGCAATTTTAACTTCCACCTCTTCACCAGATTTCAGAACATCCTTACATTTTGTATTTTTATCCCAAGAGATATCTTGATTATGCAATAAGCCCTCAACACCATCAATACGAACAAAAGCACCAAAATCAGTTAAAGATGTAACTGTACCAGTTACAATATCACCCTCATTATATTTTTTCAAAAACTCATCAAAAGGTTTTGGTAAAAGTCTTTTGAGTGAAACACGCAGCTTGTGAGTATTTGGATTAATTTCGATAACTTCAACATCAATCTCTTCACCAACAGTTAAATAATCGTTAGGATTTTTAACATTTTTATTCCAAGTAATTTCTGAAATATGTAAGAAACCTTCTATATCATTTCCTAAATCAACAAATACACCATAAGCTTCAATATTTGAAACAGTTACAGTAATAGTGTCACCCTCATCCAATTCACTCTCAACTTCTGCCCATGGATCTGGAAGAACAGCTTTTATAGATAAAGAGAGATGTCTTTTATCTTTGTCATAAGAGATAGCCTTAACTGTTACAACATCACCCTCTTTATAAAGTTTAGATGGATTAACAGGACCTTTATAGCTAATTTCATTATAATGGACTAAACCATCTACCCCACCAACATCTACAAACATACCGTAGCTAGTAATCTTTTTTATAGTACCTTCAACGATAGTATCTTCTTCCATCAGCTTGTCAATAATCTCTTTTTTTTTCTTACGCTCTTCATTAAATAATTTACGACGAGAAACAACAATAGAGTTTTCAACTGGATCAATTTTAACAACTTGAGCCTTAATCTTACGACCTACTACATCATCACTATCTTTAAACGCTGCTAAAGAACGAGGCATAAAGAAAGAAACATCATCAGCTTCAACGACATATCCACCACGATTTTTCTTAGTAATAATACCTTCAATAATCACATCTTCAAAGTTTTCTTTATTTGCATCAATAAAGTCAATAGTTTTTTGTTGCTCTAAAACCTTTTTGTAAGATATTTTAGGACGCTCATTATAGTATCCCATTACCATTACTTTAATTTTATCACCTGTGGCAAACATTAGTTCTCCGTTTTCACCACGGATCTCATCAAGATATATAATACCTTCTAACTTATCACCAACACCAACTAATGCTCTATTTTCATCCTCTTGGATCTCAACAATTTCACCCTCTACGATGCGACTTGTTTCTTGCTTTTTTTCACTTGCAGCAAACATCTCTGCAAAATTTTCTTCTTCTTCAAATGATTCGTTATCGAACGCCATTACCTATCCTCTTGTTACATAAAAATTGTCGTGATTATATCTAAAGTATGATTATCTAAATATTAAACATGAAGTAATTTAAGGATAAAAAGGATAAAAGTCTATAAAGGAGTTATTTATTAACATTATCTTCTATGAAATTAACAACATTTTGAATAATCCAGTCTGGAGTAGAAGCACCAGCACTCACTCCACAAAATGATTTATCTCTAAACCATTCAATGTTTAAATCTTTTTCATCTTCTATATGATAACTATTGTGACAATTATCACGAGAAATACTAAAAAGTTGTTTGGTATTTGATGAGTTTTTTCCACCAATAATTATCATAACATCAGCTTTTGTGGAAATTTTTTTAACAGCTTCTTGATTCTCAAAAGTTGCATTGCATATGGTATTAAAAACTCTTACCTCTTTGTATCTCGGTATTAGATAATTGGCTATCTCCATATAATCTTCAACTTTTCTGGTTGTCTGTGCAACTAAGGCAATTTTATCTTTGAGTTTTAAATCTTCTATATCTTTAGTGCTAGTGACAACTCTAGCTCCATAAGTAGCATATGACTTTACACCTTTTATCTCTGGATGTGCTTCATCACCAAAAATAATTATGTCGTAACCCTCCTCACTCATCTCTTGACAAATTTGTTGCGGCTTAGTTACATAGGGGCAGGTCGCATCTACAACTTCTACTTTAGTATCTCGAAGTTCTTGAAGTTCATTTTTCGGTATTCCATGTGTACGGACTATCGCTTTTTCACCAGCTTTAAAGCTTTTATGATTATCTGTTAAACCAACTTTAAAATCTTTTTCAAGCCTCTCAATCTCTTTGGAATTGTGTATAAGTGCACCATATGTAGAAGCGTTAACATTCTCTTCTGCTATCTTAATTGCACGCTTAACACCAAAACAAAATCCATAATTTTCAGCAAGTTCTATCTTCACTATATTTGTCTCTCTTGTTTACTTTAATTCTATATTTGTAATTTTTTGCAATAGTTCAAAAAAGTTTGGAAATGATGTATTGATACAGTCTAAATCAGTTACTTCCATGCCACATCTAAGTCCAGCGATTATAAAACTCATAGCAATTCTATGATCACCATCACTATCAACTGTAGCACTTTTCAATTCGCCACCAACAACCTTATAACCATCTTTATACTCATGAACTTCAATACCACAAGCTCTTAAACCTTCTACAACAGTAGAAATTCTATCAGACTCTTTCACACGAAGTTCCTCTGCATTTTTGATGACACTTTCACCCTCTGCACAAGCAAATGCGATTGAGAGTACAGGAAGTTCATCTATAAGCCATGAGATATTATCTTCTACAGTAATAGCATGAAGCGGAGCATACTTGACATATATATCCCCTATTGGTTCATATTTATTATCAGTCAATTCGTATCTAATATCTGCACCCATTCTTTCTAAGGCTTTAAAAGCTTCTATTCGAGTAGGGTTAAGAGTAATTCCTTGTAAAACAATATCTGAATCGGGAGTTACAGCCGCTGCAACCGCAAAGAAAAATGCACTTGATGGATCAGCAGGAACTCTAATGGTTAAAGGGGAAAGAAGTTCTTTCATAGGAGCGATAGTAGTTTTCAATCCATCTACTTGTATATCTGCACCCATCCCTTTTAGCATTCTCTCCGTATGATCACGAGAAAGTTCCGGTTCAGTGTAAGTACAAGTTCCATCAGCATGAAGAGCTGCTAGTATCATACATGATTTCACTTGTGCAGATGCTATCTTACTCTCATAATCAAAAGCTTTCAGTGAAGCTCCTCTGATACTTAGTGGCGCTAAATTTGAATCTTCTCTTCCATCAATTATTGCACCAATTTCACGAAGTGGATTAGTCACACGCTTCATGGGACGCTTACGCAAGTATTTGTCACCAGTTACAACGAAGTGGCCATTCGCTGAACTCAATAAACCACAAAAAAGTCTCATCCCTGTTCCAGAATTTCCACAATCAAGAATTTCAAATGGTTCTTTTATCCCATCAGAACTAATTGTAATCACTTCACCATCATCTACAACAGTCGCACCAAGATTTTTTACTATCTTTAAAGAGTTTAAAGTATCTTCTGCTCTTAAAAAGTTTGTAATTTCTGTAGTACCTGATGCTAGCATAGCAAACATAGCACTTCTATGTGAAATTGACTTATCAGGAGCTATCTTCTCAATACTCAGTGAAAATTTTTGCGCGGGACTTACTATAACTTTACTCATCTAAGTCCAATACCTAATTCACTTTGAAGGGCTTTTACAATAGCATCCATGGATGAAGTAATATCATCTTCTTCAAGAGTTTTATCATCGGATTGAAGTATAAAACGGATTGATAAACTCATATTCTCACCCAAAGATTCATCAAAATATTTATCAACGGGATAAAAATCAATCAACTCTGCACTAGCATTTGAGTTAATAACACTCTTCACTTTCTCATAGCTCATCTCTTTAGGCATTATAATACTCAAATCTCTCGTTGATGCTTGATATTTAGATATTTTTTTAGCCGTTTTGAGTCCATAAGGAAGTTTATCAAAGGAGAGTTCACATACAAATGTAGTATCTAAATCATAACTCTTTTCAACACCTGGATGCACTCGAAAGATTTCACCTACAATCTCACCATTGATGAGAATCTCTGCACTCTGATAAATATGAGATAAACTATGCTTAGTCTTCGCCTCTCTTAACTCAAACGCTCCAATAACATCGGAGAGTTTCTGTGCAAATATACCAAAATCAACTGTAGCTGGTTTACCTGCATTTGAAAGGTTTTCATTCTCTTTATTTCCAGAAAAAAGCATCGCCATTCTCAAAGACTCTTCTCTTGATGCATTAAATACAGAACCAATTTCAAAAAGTTTAATACAAGCGTATCCATTTTTAGCATTTAATGATGCTGCTTTTAGAAGGCCCGTTAAGAGTGTTGAGCGTAATGTATCAAGTGTATTTACAATTGGATTTAAAAGTTCTAACTCTTCTTTAGTAGTTTCAAATCCATATTTTTGAAGAATTTTTTTCTCATCAAAAACAAAATGTACACTTTCAAAAAATCCTGTGTTTGCGGCACGATGTCTAAAGGTACGCTTCTTTTTATATGCATAATAATCATCCCCTAGCCTATTGTCTTCCGTAAAAGTGAAGGGTTTTGATGGAATATTATCAATCCCAACCATACGCACTATCTCTTCAATAATATCTTGCTTGTTGACAATATCATGACGAAAACGCGGAACAGATATAACAAAACTATCAGATTGTGATTTATTTGTGTTGAAACCAAGGTTTTTCAATATTTTAGTGATTTTAACCTTGTCAATATCAGCACCTATAATATCATCAATCTCCCCTTTACTAATGCTTACAATATTGTTTACATAGGAATCACAATACTCTATACTTCCACCAAAAACTGATGATGTAGAGTTGTTTTCAATAATATCTAAACAAAAATTAAGACCCTGATTTAATTCAGGCTCACTTCCTCTGGATGTTTTATAATACATTGGACCAGAAGGGATTTTATTTACAGACATTTTTTTTGAAATAACATCTGGTGCTATATAACTAGCTTCAATTAAAACGGTACCCTCAGTATAGGTTACTTTTGAAATGTCATCTTGAATAATTCCTATTGTAGAGGCTTTATCTTTAAACTTAACACAAGCATAACCATTCTCATCTTCATACAGCTCTATTTTGGCTACACTCTTATTTTCTTCACAGAAAAACTCATAATTATATGCTCTTAGAATAACACCACTGCTATGTGTAGCATATAGCATAATTGATTCTATGTCTGATTTTCTTGTATCTTCAATTTGAGCAAGTCTCAGTTTTACCATAAATGGTAAATGCAAATTCTTTAACTCTATAGCTCTATATCTTAGGTTTACATTCAAATCTTTATCGTGATGAAGACTTAGTATTCTGCCAATTCCTATTCTTCTATCTTCATTCTCATTGAAATTATTCTCTTTGAGTGGTCTATCAAATGCTGCACTTAAATCTCGTGCCACACCTCTAACACTCAAACAATCACCCCTATTTGCCGTAAGTTCTATCTCAATTAAATCATCGTTGAATGATGAGTTTTCACACACCTCACCACCTAATATATAAGAACCTACACTCGCATCTAATTCTATTATGCCATCATCTGTATCTGCAAGTCCTATCTCACTTGCTGAACAAATCATCCCCTCACTCTCAACACCACGAAGTTTTACAGGTTTTATCACAAGTCCACTTGGCATTACAGCACCAATTGTTGCAACAACAACATCCAAACCAACACGAATATTTGAAGCGCCACAAACTATTTGACGAATACTTGTTCCAATATCTACTTTACATACATTTAATTTATCAGCATCTGGATGTTTTTCACACTCTATTACCCTTCCAAATATAATTTTTTTTGGAACTTCGTATCTGTGAATTTTATCAACTTCTAAACCAATAGAGTTGAATGTCTTAACGATATCTTTGGTTGATATACCTTTTAAATCTATCCACTCTTCTAGCCAACTTCTAGTAACTATCATTGAAACTGCTCCAACAACTTAATATCTCCCTCAAATAAAGAGCGTAAATCACCAATTTGATGAATTAACATTGCAAACCTTTCAACTCCTAAACCAAAAGCATAGCCACTTACATTTTTATACTTAACCGCTTCAAATACATTTGGATCAACAATACCACATCCCAAAACTTCTAACCAGCCAGTTTTAGAACACACACGACATCCATCGCCTTTACAAAATACACATGAGATATCAACCTCTGCTGATGGTTCTGTAAAAGGGAAGAAAGAGGGGCGAAAACGCACCTCGATATCACCAAACATATACTTCAAAAAATCTTCCAATATATATTTTAGATTTGCAAATGAGACTTTGCCCTCTTCATCCACTAATAGCCCCTCAACCTGATGAAACATAGGGGTATGTGTCAAATCATAATCACGACGAAAAACTGCACCAGGAGCTATCATACGGATAGGAGGCTTTGTATGCATCATAGTTCTTATCTGAACTGGTGAAGTATGAGTACGAAGTAGCATCTCATCTTTAAAGTAAAAAGTATCCTGCATATCTCTTGCTGGGTGATATTTTGGAAGATTTAGTGCTTCAAAGTTATTGAAATCATCTTCTACCATATTACCTGTTTTTACAGAAAAATTCATAGCAGAAAAATATTCCACTATCTTATCCATTGTCTCCATAACTGGATGTAAGGCACCAGCCTGACTTTTAGAACTAAAAAGTGAAACATCTATAGATTCAGCTTTCATTGCAACTTGCAGTTCTAAAGTTTGTAAAGTTATTTTTTTTGCTGTTAACTCATTCATAAGTGCACTTTTATGAGTATTTAAATCTTTTGCTATTTGTGCTTTTTGCTCATTTGGGGCACTTTTCATCTTAGCAAATTCTTGTGCTAAGACACCCTTTTTTCCAAATACAGATATGCGAATCTCTTCTAGTTTTTCAACATTCTGTGCTTCTTTTATTGCATCGTACCACTCTTTCAAATAGAGGCTCCATAATTGTTAGGTGCTATATATAAAACAACACCCTCTTAAATTTTAATATGGATTATAGTCAAAATTGTTTTACATATAGCTTCATTAATTATTTTATATGCTACAATTGTAGATATTTAGTTTAAATAAAAGGAAAAAAGATGTGTTTATTTTGTAAAATAGTAAATCAGGAGATACCCTCAAATATAATTTTAGAAGATGATGATTTTATCGCTTTTCATGATATTAATCCAAAAGCACCAGTTCATATTTTAGCAATTCCTAAAATTCATGTAGATAGCTTCAATGAAGCAAGTGCAGATTTAATGGGGAAAATGAGTAGTTTTATACAAAAAATAGCACAAGAAGTTAACATAAACGAGAGTGGCTATAGAGTCATTACTAACATTGGTGATAATGGTGGGCAAGAGATAAAACACCTGCATTTTCATGTTTTAGGTGGTGCAAAACTTAAATGGGGACACTTTAGCGATGCAGATCCGAAAGGTCATTTTTAAGCGATTCTAAAAGTTAAATACTTTTAGAATTTAAGAGGGGCAACTCTCTATCTCACCCATATCTATCGTAGTGCCGCCACCAGAAATTATCTCTTCTTTTTCGCGAATCAATTTTCCATTGTGAGTGATAGAGTAAGTTATAGCTGTTGTATCTCTTATAGTATTTATGGTTGAACAATATGTCTCTAATGATGCCATAACCCAACGAGCAGCTGTTTCATCATCACCGTCTGAGTTAAAGCTATATGTTAAATGCAGAGTGTTAAATTTACATGGATGTTCTTCGTTTCTTACAGCCTCACCATCAACTACTAAATCAGTTACTGATTTACCTTGATTTTTTGGTATTAAAATAATATCAGTAGCACTACAAGTGATAATAGCTGATAAAAAATACTCAATAGGTGAGATTACTGGACAATCAATTATAAAACTGCTTTTGGAAGTTTTTGCTTCAAACTTCATACCATCTTTATGTGTGATGCTTACTTTCATTATCTAACTATCCTTCTAAAAAAGTTTTAAATTGTTCTAACTGCTCTAGGGTTCTTGCAGTTGATGTACCACCTACAGATGTTCTTGCATTCATAGAGTTTCTTAAAACTAAAAACTCCAATACATCTTCGTTAATTCTAGAGTCTATCTCTTGAAGATATTTAAGTTCTATGTCGCTTAAATCAATCTTTAACTCTTCACTTTTTGCAACTGCATGTCCCGTAATAAAGTGAGCTTCTCTGAATGGAATACCACATTTTTCAACCAAGTAATCTGCTAAATCTGTTGCAGCCAAATGCCCAACAGAACAAGCACTCTCCATATTGTGAGCCTTTACTTCCATAGTCTTTATAGCTTCTTTTAAAATTTCTAGGGATATTAATGCTGTTTCAACGGAATCAAACACACCCTCTTTGTCCTCTTGAGTATCTTTGTTATAAGCAAGTGGCAGACCTTTCATAACAGTTAAAAGACCCATCAATGAGCCATAAACACGACCCGTTTTTCCACGCAAAAGTTCTGGAACATCTGGATTTTTCTTTTGTGGCATAATCGAGCTACCTGTTGAGTATTCATCACTTAGCTCTACAAAAGCAAACTCATAACTTGACCACATCACTAGTTCTTCTGAAAGTCTTGAAATATGCATCATCATCGTTGAGATATTAAATAAAATTTCTAATGCAAAATCTCTGTCACTCACTGTGTCTAAACAATTTACACTTACACTATCGAAGCCAAGAAGCTCTGCAGTCATATCTCTATCTACATTGTGTGGAGTTCCCGCTAATGCAGCACATCCCAAAGGAGATACATTATTTCTTTTATATGAATCTTTAAATCTTACAATGTCACGCTTAAACATAGAGAGGTAAGCACCTAAATGAAAACCAAAATTTGTTGGTTGCGCGTGTTGCAAGTGAGTCATTCCAGGGATAAGAGTCTCAGTATGCTTCTGGGCAACTACTAAAATCTCTTTCATTAAAAGTTTAAGAGCTTCAACGATATCCAAATTTCTCTTTAATACAAAACGGCGAAAATCAACCGCAACTTGATCATTTCTGCTTCTTGCTGTATGAAGTTTTTTACCAGCATCACCAATGATGGCAGTTAAGCGTTTCTCTATCGCCATATGAAGATCTTCATCTGAGATATTCCACTCAAACTTATTAGATTCTATCTCATTTTTTACCTGATTTAAGCCATCTGTAATGAGACGAAATTCCTCAGTAGTTAAGATTTCCTGTTTTGTGAGCATCGCTGCGTGAGCAAGCGAGCCTTCAATATCTTCAATGTATAATTTTTTGTCATACATGATTGAAGCATTAAATTGGTCTAATAAGCTTGAAGCGCTCGCATTAAAACGCCCTGACCACATTTTATCCATATTTTCTCCAATATATAAAAGTTCGGTATTTTAGCTAAATTAAATGATATAACAAAGAAATAAAATTATTATTACATCAATTGATACTCATTAAACAACTTATCATCTAAGTCCCATAAACCTTTCTCTTTTAATGATTCAACAACACTCTTTGTGCAATCAACATCATCGGGCCACTCACGAGTGAAACCATCGAGTGAAGTTTTATTTGTTCCATCTATTCCCACCATCAATCCAGAGATAAATATATCTCTTTGTGCGTCCATATTGTTTGTAACACGCCAAATAATCATATATGAATTGTTCACATCATTTTTTTCCACATCAACAAAAACTACGATGCGTATATATGTACTCAGTGTAACTAAAGCTTCAAAATACTCTTTAACTGTTTTTGTTTTATTTAAAGAAATAACTGTAATTGGATTTTTAGTTCTTCTCATAAACTGATGCAAATCAACTGCATCAGGGATAAGCTCTTTTACCTCTTTAAGTAACTCTTCATCACCTAAAAGTTGTGGAGCTTCCACTTTATTTGCTGCTGTAGCATCAATACCTAGTTTGCCACCAACTAATGTTTCAGGGGAGGAGTGATCAAGCGCATCTAATATTCCCTCTGATATAAACATAGATTTTGGTGTAAATCTATCTAGTATATATGTTGCAAATACCTCGTAATTATCAAGTCTTGGTCCATTTTCATCTACAAAAATTGCATGTTTTACAAAACTCATCTGTCCTGCACCCCAAAAAGCGTGCATAAATTGTTTTGCATGACCTTTATAGTGTGGTTGCATTTTTGCTAAAATTAAATTATGAAAACCACCATTTTCTGGCATATGATAATCAAGCAAATCAGGTACAGTAGTTTTTAATAATGGAAAAAATATTTTCCCTGTAGCCCAACCCATATACTTATCTTCAAGAGGTGGCTTACCAACAACAGTTGCTAAAAAGACTCTGTCTTTTTTAGTTGTTATTGCACTCACTTCCATAACCGGGTACGGCTCTTCAAGAGTATAATATCCAGTATGATCACCAAATGGACCTTCGGTTTTTAATTCACTCGGATCAATCCAACCCTCTATTACATAGTCTGCGTCTTCTGGGACACAAAGCGGTGTAGTTATTGATTGAACTAATCTTGCTGGTTGTTTTTTTATAAGCCCATACATGAGAAGTTCATTTACCCCATATGGGAGAGGTGCAGTTGCACACCAAGTATAGAGTGGATCTCCACCAATAGCGATACTTACAGGCATTTTTTTACCAGCTTTTTGATACTGATCAAAAAAGTGAGAGCTATCTTTATGTATTTGCCAATGCATCCCTAAATGGTTTTTATCATATACTTGCAGCCTATACATCCCAACATTTACCAATTGACCATCAAAACTTTGTGTATATACCTGACCCATCGTAATAAATGGTCCACCATCTTGTTCCCAAGTTGTCAAAACAGGAATGTCTAAAAGATTAATATCATCATTAAGGTACTCAATCTCTTGACACTTTCCCTTACCTTTTAGTCTTTTAGGAAAAATATTTTTTAATGCAAAAAGGTCACTTGCCATTGAAAGTTTTTCACCAAAGCTAGCGGGTGGTTTCATATGTAAAAGTTTTGTTATCTCATCTGCTATAGATTCTATAGTTCTGCCAAAGAGAAGTTCACATCTTTTATATGAACCAAAAACATTCATCAAAACACTTTCATCAAACTTTTTACCACTTTTTTTGTCTATTACATTAGTAAAGAGAAGTGCTTTACCACCATCTTTTTTCTTCACCTCCGCATAAGCTAAATGCGGTATCTCAAGATATATATCAAGTGCATCATCAATAACTCGAATCTCATTCTCTTTCGTTAAAAGTTTGATCGTTTTTTTCATAGTGTAATCTCTTATAATCTTTGTGGCATCTCATCTTTAAATGCAATTTTTTCAGCGTCTTTAAGTAACTCTAAAGCGCCAGCTTCAATCATTTTATAAGCAAGTTGTGCACCTAAATCTTTAGACTCATCAACATTTACTATAACTTTTTCTTGCATAATATTTGTGCCGTCTGGATAACCTAACATTACTCTAAAAGTTACTTTATTTTCATTTATTACTGCATTACAAGCAACAGGAGCAGAACATCCAGCTCCTATTTTAGAGATAAAATCTCTCTCTATTTGCGTACAGATAAATGTGTCTAAATCTTTTAAACTCTCGGCTATCTCTCTAACCTTTTCATTTCCGCAAACTATCTCAATACCAAGAGCAGCTTGCCCCATTGGAGGTATCATCATATCAAGTGATAATTTTTCAGTATATGGAATATCCTTGAGCAAATCTAATCTGTGAAGACCTATCCATGCTAAAATAATTGCATCATATTGCCCTTCACCTAGCTTTCTAAGTCTTGTATTTACATTACCGCGTAAATCTTTTACTATTAAATCAGGGCGTTGTTGCAAAAGTTGCATTCTTCTTCTTAAACTTGTTGTCCCAACTACTGCACCCTGTGGCAACTCTTCAAGGTTAGCATATTTATGAGAAAGAAAAACATCACTCTGGTCTTGTCTTTGTGTAACTGCAACAAGCTCTAAACCCTCAGGTATATATGTTGGAACATCTTTTAAACTATGCACTGCAATATCTGCATTACCAGCCAACATCTCATCTTCAAGCTCTTTTGTGAAATGACCCTTACCACCAATAAGTGCTAGTGGTTTATCTAAAACCTTGTCGCCATTACTTACTATTTTGTTTAGTTCAACTTTTACCTCAGGATAAGTTGCTTCTACTCTAGCTTTGATGTGATATGCCTGCCAAAGCGCTAAGTCTGATACTCTTGTTGCAATTGTTAATGTATCCATCCCTATTGAACCTTTTTATATTTTTTCTTTGATTTATCTACTTTTCCATCAAAATACATTGTAGGAGTTCCTTGAACCATAAGCTTATCAGCCATTTTTTGATCATAATCATAATGTTTCATAACAGCAGATGATTGTAAGTCTGATGGTTTTATATCTGCTTTGATCACCTTATTGAAAGCTTTTAAAATCTTTTTAACATCGCGTTCTTTTGAGTCCACTTTTACTTTATAAAGGTTAAGCACAACATCTTTATGACCTTTAAGCTCTGCTGCTATTGCAGCTTTGCTAAGCTCAACTGCCGCTGGATGTAGTGATGCAAGAGGAAGATGGAAATAATAAATTGCAAATTTATCTGTTTGCTTTTTCATCTCGTTTATAGCTTTAGGGACAAAGTCTCTACAAAATGGACATAGTGGATCTGAGAAAATTACAACTTTATGTTTTGCATTAGCATTACCATAAATTAAATTCTCTTTTTTGTAATACTCATCTTTAAACTTTGGTGCTATTAAATCTTTTAAACTATTACCAGATGCAATATCTATGAAGTCTTGCGTTAAAATATCACCATTTGAGAACCAAATCATTTTTTGATTAATTGTACGATTTTTAGGCTTTGCTTTAACGGTAGCGTTCATATTAACTATGTAAGCATCCCAACCTTTTAACTTCTCTACAGCGATTTTATCTTTTATCTTAACTTTTAAAGAGACTATATTTGGATTTGCTTTAAATTTTTCTTCTAAAAATTTCTCAATTGTTCTATCAGAAGAACTTGCCGGGAGTAAACTACTTAATAGTAGAGTTGTCGTTAATAATTTCAACATCAATGACATCATTATCCTTTTGTATATTATTTTGTTTTTGATTTGTTTTACAACTACCTGATTTTACATTATAACGGTTAACAAGCATACTTGTTAAGACGCTAAACTGCAATAAAAGTCCAATTATGTCTGTTAAAAAACCAGGAACAATTAATAATACAGCCCCAAGAAGAGTAAAAAGATTTAAATTTTGAAATTGTTGCAGGTCTATGCAGTTATATGAGACAGCATTTAAATTCTCTCTTATCGTATTTCTAAAGTTTATTAATATCGATACACCTATAAAAGCACTCATTATTATTTCTAAAAAAGTCAATAAACCACCAAGATATGATGAAAGGTTTACAGATATTATAACCTCTAAAAATAGGTAAATTAAGAAATATATCATTATTATATAAGTTCCATAATCTTTGCAAAAATTTCATCTTTATTTACAGATGTTTTCTCTTTAGTTTTTCTATCATATATTTGAACAAGCCCATTTACTAACTCTTTTCCAATAATAACAGTATATGGAAAACCTATAAGCTCGGCATCTTTCATCTTAAAGCCAAATCTCTCTTTTCTATCATCAAGTACAACTTCAATGCCTAATTCCTGAAGTTTGGCATATAACTCTTCGCCTAGTTCTAATTGCTCCGAATCTTTAATATTTGAAATCATTACATTAACCATATAGGGGGCTGTTGCTTTTGTCCATATACAGCCATATTCATCATGATGTTGTTCTATAATTGCTGCGACCAATCTACTTACACCCATCCCGTAAGTTCCCATCTCAAATGGTTTTGCTTTTCCATTTTCATCTAAAAACTCTGCTTTTAATGCTGATGAGTAAGTTGTACCTAGTTTAAAGATATGCCCTACTTCTATCCCTTTTGTAAGCTTAAGCTTTCCGCAACATTGAGGACACATATCACCCTCTTTTACCTCTGTAATATCTTCATAGTAAGCCACTTCACTTAAAATAGCCATATCTACACCAAGATAATGATAATCTAACTCATTTGCACCACAAATCATCTCATCTGCATACTGAAGATCATTGTCTATTACATGTTTCGCTTTGTCTTGATCAAGTGGTCCTATAAAACCAGGAACCAATCCTATCTCCCTTAGCTCCTCTTCACTCACATCTAGTATTTCTAATGCATCCGTTGCTTTTATCGCTTTAGCTTCTTGCAAGTTATGAGTCCCACGCATAAAAAATAAAACTATCTCTGTTATATCTTCATAAACAACTTTTTTAGCTACACATTTTACTGTATAAAAGCTATCAACTTCCAGATAAGAGGACAAGTCATCTATACTTTTTATATCTGGTGTTCTGAATTTTTTAAACTCAACACCTGGAGCCTCTGGCGGGTTGTAACCACGGCCTTTTTTTGCAGCTTCAATGTTAGCAGCATATTTACATTTAGAACACATTGCAATAGTATCCTCACCAGAATCCGCAATAACCATCAACTCTTTAGAGCCACTGCCTCCAATTGCACCACTATCAGCTTCAACGACTCTAAAATCAACTCCAAGTCTTTTGAGAACTCTTTTATATGCTTTTTCCATAGCATCAAATTCTCTATCTAAATCCTCTGTAGTAGCATGAAAACTATACCCATCTTTCATGATAAATTCGCGACCACGCATAAGTCCAAATCTAGGTCTCGCTTCATCTCTGAATTTTGTTTTAATCTGATAGAGATTTACTGGAAGTTGCTTGTAGCTAGTTATACGATTGCGAACCATATCAACCATCATCTCTTCATGCGTTGGTCCAAGTACAAAAAGATTTTCTTTTCTATCATGCAATCTTAGAAGTTCTTTACCAAACTTATCAATTCTGCCACTCTCTTGCCATAATTCTGCAGGAGTAACAAAACTAAGTTCAACCTCTTGCGCACCAGCACGATTCATCTCTTCGTTGATAATATTTTCAATCTTTTTAATAACACGCTTTGCTAATGGCATATAGTTATATAATCCACTCGCAACTTGAGAGATAAACCCAGCGCGGGAGAGATAGATATGACTAGCTAGAATAGCATCCGAGGGAGCCTCTTTAGTTGTTGGTATAAATGCTTTTGATCTTCTCACTTTTGCCCTTTTAACATTTGTTCACACTTGTATCTTTCTGGTATTTTCGTATTTTCATCATTCACTAAAAACTGTAAAGTAGCAGATACTGAATCACCATTGGACTCATGAGATACACATCTCATCTTTTGAGTCATATCATGTAAAAATCTTTTTAATGCTTGTTCACACATTTTTTTGGCTTGAGCCTCATACTCTTTTGGAATATATCTATTTTTCACAGCTCTACCACTCTCAACATTTGCTGCTAGATATGCCTTTTGATATATCTCTTTGATCATTGGTTCAACATCCAAAGTGTTTAACCATTCAAAAAACTGAACTACTGCTCTACCGATAATAGAATGAGCAGCTCTTGCACTATCTTCTCTTAGTCCCATATTTTCAGTTACTATTGTTTTTAAATCATCAATTTGATAAAGGTTTATCCTTTCACCTTTATGGTACTCAATATCTCTTGGAAGTGCCATATCAAACCAATATCTATCAAAATCGCATGGTTCTATAATATCATCCGTAACTATAGCTTCATGTGCTCCTGTAGCAGTAAAAAGGATAGGAAATTCATTGACCACTTCACCGAGTTTTCCATAGTCAATCACTTTTGCATTACATTCTCTTGCTAAAATTTCTGCTTTTGCTCTAGTTCTATTCATGATATAAACATCTGCACCAGAAGTTATCAAATGTTTAGCACTAATTTCAGACATTTCACCCACACCAATAATTAAGGCTTTTTTCCCTTTTAAATCTTCCAAAACAGATTTTAATTTTGAGACAGCTACACTAGCAATTGAAACTGGTTTTGATGATATATCTGTAGCATTTCTTACTTTTGCAGCACATTTAAAAGCACTATGCATTGTACGAGAAAGTTTTTGACCACAAAATCTATTTTCAAGTGAAAATTTAAAAGCATCTTTCATCTGTCCAACTATCTGAGTTTCCCCAACAACCATAGAATCTAATGAACTAGCTACACTAAAGATATGATGTATTGCACTACTATCATCAAAAACATCTGCCCTACCCTCAAGCTCCTCTATAGAGATTCCTGCCCGTTTAACAAGAGCAGCAAATATATGCTCAGTAGCCTTAGCTATATCACTACAGCTACAAATAACTTCCATTCTATTGCATGTGGAAAGAAGTATGATTTCATTTATATCCTCACACTCACTTAACTTTGTCAAACAAGCACGCTGTGAATCTGGATCTGGATATGACAACTTTTCTCTAACTTCCAATGGAGAGTTTTTATGTGTAAAACTTATGGTTAAATAGTGCATTAGTAACTTCTTTTTATCATGGTTTTTAAAATTTCAACAAGCTCTTGGTCATCTTTAACAGCCTGCATTGCCTCATTGGAAAGTTTTGTAGCTAGTTCAAAAGAGCGCTCAATACTCTTATGTTCTTTCATCATCTGCTTAATCCACAGAATCTCTTGTTCATCTAAAGGTCTTGCGTGAAGATTTTCTAGTTTGAGCTTATCATCCGAGTTAATTGCCTCATGGAGATAGATGTAAGGAAGCGTACATTTTCCCTCTACAAAATCATTCATAGCAGGTTTTCCTAGAGTTGCTGAGTCAGATGTGATATCCAAAATATCATCAATTATTTGAAATGAAAGCCCTAGGTTTCGCCCATAAATTCCATAAGATTTTGAATCTTTTCCAGCCAAAATAGCTGATGAAATTGCTGCTGCTTCTATCAGTGTTGCAGTTTTGAGATAGAGCATATATAGATACTTAGCTTCATCATTGTTAAAAGACTCAGCCATTTTCACATCTTGCATCTCACCTTTAGAGAGTGCAGTAACAGACGAGGCTACAACGCTTGCTACACTCCTATCAAATTCAACCAACTCTGTAAACGCTTTAGAGTAAAGTATATCTCCTAGCATAACTGCTGTTTTGCTATCTTCAGTTGCATTTACAGAAGCGACACCTCGTCTTAGTGTTGCCTCATCAATCACATCATCATGAAGCAAACTAGCAGCGTGGATAAGTTCTACAATTGCAGCTAAAAGCGGTGCTTTATCATTATGTGGAGCTATTTTTAAAATCAGTTTTGCTCGAAGTCTTTTACCACCTGAGAGCATCCCAAAAAGACGAGTCACTTCGTCATAATCTATCTCTTTAATTAACCTTGCAATTTCACTCTCAACTCTTTGCATTATACCTCTTTAACCATTTTTTAAATATTTTAAACTAATTTGTTCCTGCTTATCAGACAAAAAAAGCTCAAAAACAGCTTCATTTGTCTCAAATTTAAACTCTTTAAATTTAACTAGCATATAGGGGACATTATAGAAATCTGCACCTCGACTTTTCAGTTCAAGTCTAAAGCTACGATTTGAATGTCTTAGATAGAGTACATTTTGTGCGACAATTTTATCATAAGACCTAAAAACAACTAATCCACCATTTTTATACAAAGTCCAACTAAATTTAAAAAGTTTTTCAATTTTGCCATATTTTACAAGAATTTTCTTTTGCTCATCCTTTTTTAGAGATATTTCTACAATATCTCTAAAATCATTGGCATAAATATTACTTATGCAAATAAAAAGAATAATAAAAACTTTTATTATGGATTTCAAAACTAACTTATTCGCTCTTTGAAACTATCTCACCCATAAGCTCTATACTTAAACTCTTTGTTTTGCTCTCAACCGCATCACGATTTTCCATCATAAAGATATCAATAATTTTACCATAATCGTCACCTAGTTTCTCTTCGAGAACCATCTCTAAGGCAGCCCTTCTTTTCATAAAGTTCTCTAAATCAAATCGAACTACATCGTTATTAGCATTAAAAATTATATCCATCAACTTACTAACTGGTGAACCTAAAAACACATCATCTTCATCTTCAAAAAGTGCACTATATTTTGACATTTAACTATTCCTTAATTTTATATTTTTAGATTATATCATCACTAAAACAATATTAAATCATCTTTTAGTATTCTATAAAAATTTTAAAATTTCTGTTTCAATATCTTCTTTTTCAATAATGCTTTTTTGAATTACCTCTTTGTTAAACAACTCTTGAATCATTAGTGGAATCTTAACATTTGCCTCTTTTGCAATTGACTCTAAGGCTACTAAATCCTCTGCATCTATCTCACCTGTTAAAGCATTTGCAATTACAGGTGAAAATTTCGTCCACTCAGCAGTTGAATATACAATAGTTTTAACATCAGGATTAGAGATACTTTCATAAGATTTAAAGCAGGTAGCAGTATGAGGATCCATAAGATAAGAATCATTTACAAATGTATCTTTAATATACTTTTTACCCTCATCACCATTACAAAAATCCGCATCAAATACCTCTTGAAGTTTTGCCAACTCATCGGCACTCAACTCATAAACATCTTTTTGCTCTAAGTCTTGCATTAACTCTTTCGTTCTCACCTCTGCAAACATATCAAATAAAACTCTCTCAACATTTGAAGATTTTAAAATATCCATTGCTGGTGAAGTTGTACCTACAACACTCTCCCCCCTTATATCATACTTACCTGTTTGAATTAATCTTGTTAAAACATTGTTTTCATTTGATGAGATGATAATCTTAAGAACAGGGAGTCCCATTTTCATAGCATAATATCCACCAAGAGCATTACCAAAATTTCCACTTGGAACATTTAAGTACACTTTTTCACCCATTGTAGTAGCACCTTGACGCACTAATTCTAAGTAGCTATGAATATGGTAGATAATTTGAAAAATAATTCTTCCAAAATTTACTGAGTTGGCAGCAGATAATGAAATATGTTTTTCTTTTAATGCTGATTTAAAATCATCTGAGGCTAAGAGTCGTTTTAAAGCACTTTGAGCATCATCAAAAACACCGTTAATGCCGATAACTTTTAGATTTGATGCATCCTCTGTAACCATCTGAAGCCTTTGAACATCTGAGGTGCCTCCATCAGGGTATAAACATACCACTTGCACATTATCACGATTTTTAAAGGTCTCTAGTGCAGCGGGACCTGTATCTCCACTTGTTGCAGCAAGAATTAAATAATTTTCGTTATTTTTCTGAGCAATTGAAGAGAGCACTACACCAAAGGGCTGCAATGCCATATCTTTAAATGCACGAGTTGGACCATGGTAAAGCTCACTTACATAAAGATTCTCTTTTACTTTTACAACTGGAACTGGATTTGAAGAATCATCAAAGTTGTCATATAAACTTAAGGCTTCATCTATTACACTTTGATCTATATCTATCTCAAAACGAGACAACATATCTGAAGCTAACGCTCTATATGAGGAGTTTAAATGCTTATTTAAAAACTCCATTCCAAGTTCTGGAAGTGTCTCTGGTACATATAGACCTCCAAAAGAGGCAATTGGGCTTAAAATGGCTTGGGAAAATGTAACACTTTGAGGTTGAGTATCATCACATCCGCGTGTTTGAATAAAGTTCATATGTTTCTCTTCATTAATTTTTTTGCAATTATATCAAATTGTCTATAAAACTTCTATTACTTAAAAAGTCTTATTGGATTAATATGATAAGACTTTTGAGTAACTTCAAAGATTAGTTCATCAGCTACTCTACCTATTGTATAACCTTTCTTAATTTTTTTTCCTTTTTTAATACTCGAATGAATTTTTGAAAGATTTGCATAGATGGTATGCAATCCATTTTTATGCTCTACAATCACTATATTATCTAAAACTGCTGTCTTATCTGCGTAAATAACCTTTCCATTAAAAACAGTTTTCACTTTGGCATTTGCTTTTTTAGGCTTTAAAGATATAGATTCATTAAACACTTTAATGCCATAAATCGGATCTGTGTAGGTTCCATATTTTTTAGTGATAGTATATGAATCAAGTGGTGCTATCGTTTTTTTTCCCCTATATTTTTTTGTTTTTGTTTTTTGATAACTGCTTCCATGTTTTTTTACTTTTGGTAAATCTTTATCAGTTACTATTTGCTTTGCCGCAAAAGCTTTTTTTCTTGCTGCTTCCTCTTTCGCTTTTTTGCGTTCATCTATTTTAATAATATTTAGTTTACTCAAAGTTTTTTTAAGGGCATCTTGTTTTTTGAGGACTTTCTTTAAGTCTTTTTTATACGCCAATTTTGATTTTTCAAGTTTTTTCAGTAGTTTCTTATTCTCTTTTTGAGTTTGTTCCAACTTCTGCTTCTTGGCTTCAATAGTTGCAATTTCTACTTCAAGGAAACTTGCATCTATATTTAATTTATCTATATTTTTTGAATTTTGAAAAAACTTAGCATTTAGTCTGTTTGCCTTTTCTTTTGATCTTTTTAACATCTCGTTTAAGACTTCAAACTCTATTAATGATTCTTCACTCACACTATATTCCTCTTCTAGTATAATAAAAAGTGAAACACTTTGAGCAATTGTAAACACCAACTCTTCTTCTATTTTTTCCTGATCTTTTTTTAAATTTGCTTGAGAAGATTGTAATTTTTTTAATTTTTCGATATTAGACTTATATATATTCTCTTTTTGGTCCAATTCTAAAACAAGATTTTGCAAAAACTTTTGTTGTTTTAAAATTTTTTGTTTTTGTTTTAAAATAGCTCTTGCATTATTTGACATTTTTTTATTTATGATGTTTTTATTTTTACTAAATGAGCTTAGTTTATTGTTTGTATTTTTTATTTTTTGATCTATATCACTCTTTGCATCAAGAAGCATGAATGCAAAAATGAAAATTATAATTAATCGAATCATACTTCTTCTTTATGTCCTAAGACAATCAATGATGCTAAAAGTATAGATAAAGTTATGGCGATCACTAAGAGAAATAAAAAGTCATTTACAGGATTAAACATTTGCACCTCTATCCCTACATCACTAAAGTGCTGTAATATCCAAGTGCTTGATGATATATATGCAAATACTATAAAGGCGAGAACACTCGCTATAAGAGCGTCAACAATGGATAAGCGAAACAAAACAGCTGAACGAAGCCATACTGGCGCACCAAATAGCCCCATAACATTCATCCTTTCACTATGATTAAACTGCCATATTTTCAACTCTTTAAATATAAGTAAAATTGTAACCACCAGCATAGAGATAGAAAAAACAGTTATAACACCTTTAAAAAGGAGCAGTAGTTTGTATGTTGTGTCATGAGTATGTGAAAAATCTTCCACTTTTTTTATGTTTTTGTTTTTTAGTAAATCTTGTGTTAGTTCATTTATTTCATCCGGAGTTGGAAAGTATTTTAATTTTAACTTATAAAATTTAGGAAGAGTAAGTTTTAATAACTCTGTATTTTTTGGTGATATATTTGCATTTAATCTTTTAATTATTCCGTCTGGCTCTAGCTCTGTGACACTGGAAATAATTTTATTTATACCTAAAAGAGTTTTATCAGTTAACCTTTTTTGACTCACAACAACCACTGAATAGTTATTAGCCAACTTCTCCTTATAAGCATCTATAGATCTATCAGCAATTATAAAAACTTGTATAGAAAATAAAATACTTAGGAGTGCGATTATCAACGAAAGATGGTTTTTAATTGACTTCATGGATGCTCCCATACTCTATATGAAAATGTTTATAGTCAACATTGATACTCTCTGGGATATGGTGTGTCACCACTACAATAGTGGTATTGAGTTGTGATTTTGCACCCTCAAGTAAATTCCAAATTAACTGTGATGAATAATCATCTAGGTTTCCAGTAGGTTCATCAGCTAAGATAAGAATAGGGTTATGAGCAAGGGCTCTTGCCATTGCAACTCGTTGCTGTTCTCCACCACTAAGTTCAAGTGGATATTTTCCAGATTGATGATTCAATCGTACATGTTTTAAAAGCTTTTGCACCTGAGATTGGGTTATACTTTTATCGTATCCATTGATTATAAGTGGAAGCATAATGTTTTTCTCAATTGTCCACTCTTTAATGAGTTTATAATCTTGAAAAACTATACCGATATGTCGTCTTAGAAAATTGAGTTTTGACTTTAAAACACCTTTTAATTCAACGCCTCCAACGATTAAACTGCCCTGTTTTGGTTTTAATGCTCCATAAATTGATTTTAATAGAGTCGATTTTCCACTACCACTTGCACCTGTTATAAAAACAAAATCACCAGAGTTTATAGAAAAATTTACCTGATTTATAATAGTTTCGTTATTTGAATATGACAGAGATAAGTCTTTAGCCATAATAACTTTATCCATTCAAAACTCCATCTAAAAATTTATGCGCTTTTAAATTGCTTTTAGATTTTAATGGTAACCTTGGATAATAAGTAGCTTTTTTATCTCTTAGAATAATATAAAGATGTTCTGGTCTGTCAAAACTCCCTAACGACACACGAGCCATCACCCCATCTTCTAAATTATAAACTCTCTCAAAGTGAATAAACACACTCTCTAGTTTATTAATAACGCCATGTAACTCTAAAAACTTCTCTTCACTGAGTGTAACTTCTGAAAAACTAAAATCACCCTCTATTTGTAACTCTACAGACTTCTCTTCATTAAGCATTGTTAAATCATAAATATTCTTTTCCATTTTTTTCCATCTATCTTCATACTTGGAACTGATAGCAATATCTTTATTTTTATTGATATGAAGAGTAGTTTTGTTAAATGCGATAAATGTCTCATAGGAATAAGCATAATAGTTCTCACTATCTGTACGAAGCTCTAGTTGTCCGCCAACCTTTAAAACTCTTCTTGACTCTTCAATAAATGTAGTTGAGATAACTCTACGATGGGGTTTTTTATCCCATGGAACTGGAAAATGCACATAAATATTGCCAACAATATTTGATGGCACTAACTCCATAAAAAGTCTAGCATCATAGTCTAAAACTAGTAGATTATCTAAATTTTGAATACTCACTTGTTTTAAGACTTGCTCAATAGAAGGTCTATGAATCTCAATACCTATAAATAATATATCTGGATTTTGTGCAGCTTGATGTAAAAGATGCCTACCTGAACCAAAACCAACCTCTATTCTCACCTCTTTATCAGTTGGAAAACTCTCTACAAAATAGTTTATACTCTTCAGAGCTCTCACCTCTTCTAAGTGCACATTTTTTTGATTATGAGGAACATTTGAAGATAAAACTTCCATATCTGATACTTTTGCATAGGAGAGTAAGGCTTTATGAACATTAAAGATAGAAGCTGGTCTTGTCAGTTTATCTGATTTTAAAAGTCTTTTTCCCTTCTCATCCCGTACAAGTAAAAAAAACTCATCATTCTCAACTCTAACTGAGATGAGCTTTTCATCATCATGGTTGGCATTTTGTGCAATGAAGTTAAAAGTAACTCCATCTTGAACTGTAGGAAATTTTATCTCTTTAAATTTATCTATATGTAAGTGTGGCATTCATTCTCATTCTATTTAAAAATCTTGAGTAGGCGTAATCACCTCTTCTTCTATTATTTCTACTTCTTCAACTACAGGCTCTACTGCTACATCATTATTATTAACTGGAAGAATTGTAGTTTTATGCACCTTAACTACTGGTAGCTGTTTTTTTGATTTTAGCTCAACTTCTGTACTTGGTTCGGACTTTAAAGAGTTTGAATCTACAGCATAGACAGTATAAAAATATGTTGTATCTGGCAATATTTTATCGTCTATAAATTGCTTGTCAGTTATGTTTACAAACTCTTCACTTACCTCATCTATCCAACTTGTTTTATATCTTTTCACTACAGTATAAGAGGTAGTTCTTGGATCTACTTTGCTCCAAATCAATTTCACTGTATTATCCCTCATTTGAGCTTCAACAATTGCTGGTGCGTTTGGCTTTAGCAGAGTTAAACCTTGAATAGATTGTTCACCATGCTTACTTTCTAAACCATCTTGATCAACTGTACTCACTCTAAAAAAGTACTGTTTTCCATCCTCTTCTACTACATTTACAAAACTATTACTTGTAACTTTAGCAATTAGCTCATAACCACTCTCTACTTTTTCTGATCTATAAATATTATAATGGGAAAAATCTTTAATGGTTGCTTTTTCCCATTCAAGTTTTATCTGCTTAGGCAAGTTTCTACTAACTTTGATATTTGTAATCTCTTTTGGAAGTGCCTTTGTTGTAATTTTTACACTTTGACTTGGAGTTGAAGTTATCCCGTCAAATGTTACTACTTTGATGCGATACTTGTAAGTATGCTTATCTTTTAATTTAGTATCAATATACTCAGCATTCAGCCTACCCTTAACTGTAGCAATATCACTCCAAAAAGAATCTTCTAAAGCACTTCTTTGTATCACATAAGCTTTTACTTTTTGATTTGAGTGTGGTCGCCATAAAATTTTTGCGCTTCTTGGCATATTTGTTATACTACTAATCCAAGTAACAGATGCTAGAACAGGGAGAGAATTTACAATTACTTTTTTACTTTTAAGTGATTCTGCTTCATCACTATAAGTTTTAAAGTAGTAAGTATATCTACTATCTGGTTCTATATCTGTATCTAAATAATGGGTAGCAAAGCGGTTCTCTACCGTAGCATAATATGTTGCCTCTTTTGCTTGAGAGTCTGGGCTTCGTTTATAAACATACACACCTTTAACTTTAGTATCTTTGATACTTTTCCACTCAAAGGCTATAGCATTCATATCTACTATAACTCCATGTTTTGTTAACTCTACGATTTGAAGAGTTTTATCAATCACAGGTTCTTTATGTGGTGCTGGTTTTGCGACACATCCACTAAGAATCAGTAGTGAAACTGTGCACAATGTTGCTAGTGTCCATAACTTCATTTATTTGCTCCGTATTAAATTTTTTTGTTATATAGGTACTCATTGTTTCATCAAGTTTTGCACTAAAAGATACTTTCTCTTTTGTATTTGGATGTATAAAATAAATTATGTAAGCATGAAGCAAAATTCGTTCCGATTTCTCTTGTTTTGGGGCAATTCCATAGATATGATCACCTATGATATGTCGATTTATACTCTCTAGATGTACGCGTATTTGATGTGTTCTTCCAGTAAAAAGTTTACATGCTACAAGTTGATTTTTTTCATCATTTGAAAATGCTAAGTTTTTAAACATAGTTTTTGCGTATTTACCATGTTCTGTAGAAGCCATTTTCAGTCTATTGTGCTGGCTTCTTGATATATGAGACTCAATCTCAGTAATATCATCTTTTAATGGTGGCGTTAACACAGCAACATAGTAACGACCCATGCTTTTGTCTTGAAGTTGTTCTGATAAAAATTCATGCGCTTCATTATTTTTAGCGATAACCATAGTTCCACTTGTACCTTTGTCGAGCCTATGAACTATTCCATGCCTCTCTTCACCACTAATTGTTGAGAGTCTAATACCTTTGTGTTTCAACCAATCAACTAAAGTAGCCTCTTTTACACTTGGTGCTGGATGTACAGTTATCCCGCTTGGTTTGTTTATCACTAAAATATCATCATCTTCATATAAAACTTCTACATCAAAATCAACTTCAAGAGCTGCCTCTTTTTTAGGATAAGGAAATTCTACTCTAATATTTTGTTCTAGTTTTAGCTTCACTCCTGGACGAGTTACAAGTTTTTCTTCTATATAAACACACTCTTGTTTTATCAGTTGCGAAATCTGCGAGCGTGTTTGCCCTATTTGTGATGCTAAAAAAGTATCTAGCCGTTCAACGCTTGTACTTATATAATTTTTTATTTCTCTCATACCTATCCTTAAATAATTGACAGCATTTTAGCATAATTTGAGAACGATGCTCATAAGTGCCACTCTATATCACGCTAAACAATCAATTTATTTTGTAACTATTATGTCTTCAAATTAATACCTTATCGTATCTTTAGCTATGTAAACTTCCGTGTTAAAAATTTAAGGAGAAATAAATGAAGAAATATATTTTACTATCAATAGCAACTGCTGCTGCATTAACATTTGCAGGATGCTCAGATGATAATAATGACAATGACGGTGCTGCATTGGCATCAACAATCTCTTTTTCTGAGGTTAAAGTTCCAGAAACTGACGCTGAAAAAAGATCGATTTTAGCTTCAGACACAGTAACTATCAATGGGGTTGATCATTCTATTAGCTACAACACTATTATTAGAAGTGGTGATATTTTAAATGGCAACACCTATGGTCTTATCTATGATAAAAATGGAAGTCCTGTTATAGAAACTGATGGTTCACAAATGGTAAGTGTGTCAAGTGACTTTGCATCTTTATTGCCAATTGGAAATAAATTGTTTATGGTTTCTCATTTTGAAACTCGCCCTGCAGCTATGTATATTACTGAGCTAGACCAAGATGAAGCAACTGGCAAACTAACTGCTCTTAACACTAAAAATATTGATTTTAGTGCTTTTAATGGTCTTTGGGTTCCTTGTGCTGGTTCAGTAACACCATGGAATACACACTTAGGTAGTGAGGAATACCCTCCAAATGCAGCTGCAATTGATGAAAATGGATATATTGATAGTTATTATGAGCCTATGGCTAATTATGTTGGTGGTGATTTAACTGCTCTTAATCCTTATGACTATGGTTGGGTACCAGAGATAGAAGTTCTTGATGAAAATGGAAATGTAAAAGTTCAAAAACACTATACAATGGGTAGATTTGCACATGAATTATCTTATGTAATGCCAGATAAAAAAACAGTATATCAATCAGACGATGGCACAAATGGCGTATTTTACAAGTTTGTAGCAGATACAGCAGGAGATTTATCAGCTGGAACACTTTACGCTGCTAAATGGAATCAGACATCTAGTGTAGGTGGCGGAACTGCTAACATCACTTGGGTTGATTTAGGTCATGCTACAAATGAAGAGATTAAAGCAGCACTTGATGCTAAGTATAAATTTGGGGATATTTTTACAGTAGCAGATAGAAATACTGATAACACTTGTCCAACAGGTTTTATACCATCTAACTGGGCTTATAAAAACGAATGTTTAAAAATCAATGATGGAATGGAGAAAATTGCTTCGAGATTAGAAAGTGGAAGATATGCTGGTATGATGGGTGCTACAACTGAGTTTTCTAAGATGGAAGGTATCACTTACAACCCTCAAAACCATGAGATGTATATGGCTATGAGTCGTACTGAAAAAGGGATGGAAGATTACAAATACGATAATCAAACAGAAGATAAATATGATAAAGGTGGTCCAAACCATATCAGACTTCAAGAGAGAAATCATTGTGGTGTTGTATATAAAATGGCACTTGATGGATACAATATAACCACTATGGAGTCTTTGGTGGAGGGTGAAGGTATGGAAGCAGATGCTTCTGGAAATACATGTAGGCTTGATAAAATATCAATGCCTGATAATGTAACATTTATTCCAAATACAGATACGCTTATCATAGGGGAAGATACATCTTACCACCAAAATGATATGATTTGGGCATACAACCTTACAAGTAAAAATTTAACTCGTATCCAAACTACACCATATGGAAGCGAAACTACTTCACCGTACTATTATCCAAATATTAATGGATTTGGTTATCTTACAAGTGTTGTACAGCATCCTTTTGGAGAGAGTGATCAAGATCAACTCACAAATCCTGATGAAGCAAAAGCTTATACTGGATATATAGGACCATTCCCTGTTATCAAGTAAAATCAGGGTTGCCTCAATGAAAACTTTTATGTTTTTAGCTTTGCCACTTTTATTGTTACTAGTCTCATGTTCAAATGAGACTAGTGACGAAAGTGCGATTATAGATATAAAAAATCGCTCCCTTGTAAACTCAGCTGCAAATATTCCAAGCCAATGCTATACAAAAACAGAAGATGAAAACGGCAAAGTATATAACCCCTGTTTCAACTGTCATATCTCCTCGGTAGAACCAAACTTTATAGATGATGTAAATTTACAAGAAGAGTATGCTTTTAAAGAGTATGCTAGAAAAAATCATTGGACAAACCTTTTTAAAGATAGAACGAAAGATGTCTTAAAAATAAGTGATGAGGAGATATTAGAGTATATTCGGGAGAGTAACTACTTTGGAAGTAAAAATGAATTTCTATTGGCCGAGAAACTCAAAAATTTACCTGATGAATGGGATATAGATGGTGATTCCAAATGGGATGGATATATCCCTGATTGCTACTATAACTTTGACAATGAAGGGTTTGATAGAGGAGAGTCTGGCGAATATACAGGGTGGAGAGCCTTTGGCTATTACCCTTTTTTAGGAACCTTTTGGCCTACAAATGGCTCAACTGATGATGTACTCATAAGGCTTCCGATAGACTTTAGGATAGATGTAAATGGTGTTTTTGATTTAGAAGTATATAAAATAAACCTTTTAATAGTTGAGACACTTATAAAACAAAAAAGCATTAAAACTTTTGAGATAGATGAAATGAAATATGGGGTTGATTTAGACAAAGATGGTAATTTCTCAATTGCTAATCAAATCACATTTGATTACGATCCAAGAAATGGGATAGATATGTATTATGTAGGAATGGCAAACAAAAAGGAACACAAGATAGCTGCTGGACTCTATCCAAAAGGAACAGAATTCCTTCATGCTGTTTATTATATAGATATAGACGATAACAACTCCATAAAAATGGCTTCAAGAATGAAAGAGTTAAGATATGCAAAAAAAGTTAGCTGGGCAACTTATACCAATCATAAAACATTATGGCTAGATGAGCTAAAAGAAGCAGATGTATTTCCTGATAGACTAGAAGTTTTTATTGGTGATGCTGAAAGAGGAATAAGCAATAAAAGGGGCTGGAGATATCAGGGATTTATTGAAGATGAACATGGGGAGCTAAGACCTCAAAGTTATGAAGAAAATCTTTTATGTATTGGATGTCATGCAAATATTGGAGCCATAGCTGATTCAACTTTCGTTTATCAAAGAAAATTTGAACACGATACATTTCAAAACGGATGGTACCATTGGAGTCAAAAAGACTTACAAGGAACAAAAGAACCAACAACTCCTGATGGAAGAAATGAATATTCACTATATTTAAAAGAAAATGGTGCTGGAGATGAGTTTAGAGAAAATGATGAAGTGATAGAAAAGTTTTTTAATGAAGATGGTTCACTAAAAGATATAGAGCTTCAAAAGCTCAACCAAGATATAACACATCTTATATTTCCAACACAACAAAGAGCTTTAAATCTAAATAAGGCATATAAAATTATCGTAAATGAACAAAGTTTTGTATATGGAAGAGATGCAACAATAAGACCTGTTAAAAATGTCCATAAAAAGCTAGATTTTGAGCAAAGTACGAAGATTGACAATCCTATAGAATACAGCAACAGTAAAATATAAATAGAGGAGTACATTATGAAAAAGATACTATTTGCAACTTATATGGCTGTCATATTTATTGGTTGCAGTTCAGATGTTACTACAGAAAATAATCTCGATGATAATAATGATACAAATAATACTAATTTCACTGTCCAGCCTACAAAAGAAGCCAATAACCCTATAGATATACAAAATGGCGAAAAGCTATTTGTAGCGAACTGTGCAACTTGTCATGGGGGAGATGCTAAAGGGAAAACTGGACCTAATATTGTAGGAATTACTAGCCAAAATATATCTGATGAAATATTAGGAAACTCTGCTATGGTTTTTATGCAAGGTTTGTTTTCAGAGGAAGACTATAGAGTGATGGCAGTTTTTTTAGATGAATTAGAAAGAAAAGATGGTGGAGTAGATGAATTTTCACAAGAGAGGGCTATCCTCGGAGAAAAACTTTATTTCGATAAAAACTTATCTTCAACAAGATCTATATCCTGTGCTACTTGCCATAACCCTTTGCAGGCCTTTATTGACAATAGGTTTGACTCTAATCCTGTTTATGGAGCACTCTCAGTTGGTGATGACAATACAACACTAGGTGGAAGAAATTCTCCAACTGTAGCGTACGCAAAATTTATACCAGATTTTTTAAAAATTGATGAAGACACATACATTGGTGGGCAATTTTGGGATGGAAGAGCAAATAATTTAAAAGAGCAGGCAAAGGGACCATTTTTAGATGCTGCAGAGATGATGATGCCCAATGAGTCTGCTGTTGTGTCGAGAGTTAAGGAAAACCGAGATTATATTGAAGAATTTCAAAATTTATATGGAGATGATATCTTCAATAACGATGAAAAAGCATATGATGCCATTGCGGAAGTTATAGCAGAATATGAAAAAATACCTGAAATTTCTCCGTTTAATTCTAAGTATGATAGAAGTAAATTACCTTATTATCATATAGACCATTATGAGATGACTGATCAAGAAAAGTACGGTTATCTTTTATTTTTTTCAGATGAAACACACTGTAAATCATGCCACACTACAAGTTCTGCTACAGAATCATCGATAGAAACTTTTACAAATTCGCACTATGAAAATATTGGTATCCCAAAAAATATTGAAGCTTTACTAGCAAGAGACGGCAATACAGACAAGATAGATTTAGGTTTAGGGGAAGATATAAACGAAAGTAAGCACTATGGAAAATTTAAAGTTCCTACTCTTAGAAATGTCGCGGTTACTGCACCTTATATGAGTAATGGAGTTTTCAAAGAGCTAAAAACAGTTATAAAGTATTTTGACTATATGGCAGGAAATGGGCATCCTATAAATCCTGAGACAAACCAGCCATGGAGAGAAGCAGAGGTAAATAGTACAATCAATCATGAAACATTAAAAACTCTAAAGCCATTAACTGATGAAAAAATAGATGCACTAGAGAGCTTTTTAAAATTGTTGACCGATAAAGAGTATGAAGGGTTGCTATAATCACACAAACAAGAACAAATATTATGCTACAATTTCATGATTTTAAATTGGAGTTGCCCACTTGTGGAGATTAGATAAACGCATTTTAGCTCAGTTTGACTTTATATCTATTATCTTAATTATCCCACTTGTCATAACTTCAAACTGGCTCATAGGGGAAGTGGTTCCTGCCCTTGCTCAAAAGCAAACGGCTTATGTTGGCGTTGCTATCATAGCTTTTATATTTGTATTTTTTCTCCCCATTCGTAGAATGAGTTGGCTTATTCCTCTTATTTATTGGATTAATATTGGATTGTTGTTAGCAGTTGAGTTTTTTGGTCACTCTAGGCTTGGTGCTCAAAGATGGATAGATATCCCTTTTGTAAATGCCACCATACAGCCATCAGAATTTGTAAAACCAGCTCTTATCCTTATGCTTGCGTATCTCATACATAAAAACCCACCACCTCTTCATGGATACAGAATAAAAGATTTTTTATATATTAGCGGTTACATTCTTTTGCCATTTATTTTGATAGCAAAAGAGCCTGACTTAGGAACTGCTTTGGTACTTTTACTTATCGGGTATGGCGTACTTTTTTTTATAGGGGTGTATTGGAAGATCTGGGCTACAATTGTAATTACTATCTTACTTCTTTCACCCCTTGCATATAAATTTTTGCTCCATGACTATCAAAAAATAAGAATCAATGACTTTTTAAGTGAGAAGCCCTCGTATCATGTGCAACAATCGATTATTGCTATTGGCTCAGGGGGATTAACTGGAAAGTCTAAAGATGAAGCGACTCAAACACAGATGAGATTTTTACCAATCGCTACAAGTGATTTTATATTTGCTTTTTTAGTGGAACGAACTGGATTTTTAGGTGCTTTAGCAATAATACTCATCTATGTAATGCTCATACTGCATCTTCTTAGTTTAAGCATATTTAACACTGATTACTATATAAAGGTAGTAACTGTAGCTATCTCTTTTATGATTTTCATATATATGGGAGTTAATATCTCCATGACAATTGGATACGCCCCAGTTGTGGGGGTTCCATTGCCCATGTTTAGTTATGGGGGGAGTAGTTTTTTAAACTTTATTATCCTTTTTGCTATTATGCAAAACCTCATCGCTTTTAGATTTAAAGATATGTATGATGGACGCGGAACTAAGAGCTTTTTATAAAAAGCTCTTTTATTTAGACACTCTGTTATACACTGAAGCATTCATATCAAAATCTACTGAAATAGTATAATCTCCATCATATTGAGTTGAAACAAGCAAGTTGTTTATACTCCCTATAAGATGCGTTATATTTCCATCTTTTTCTACGCTAGTAACCTCAACATCATAACTTGTAAAGTGAGTCAGTTCTACACCACCACTCTTATAGTATAAAAAATCGCTACTATATGTTCCTGTTGTTGGATTATCTTTGGAAAAATTATCTATTGTAAAATGTAAAAGTTTTGTTTGATCAGAACTCCAAATAATATTCTCAAATGCTTGAACATCTATACTATCATCATCAATAAGTGTATAAGGGAGAAATTCATTGAGATAGTTTGTATCTGTAGTTTTTGTCATGGATACAAAAGACTCTGTTACGACAGAACCAGAAGATTCTACACTCACATTAAAATCACCTGTTTTATTATAAATGTATTGAGCATATGTTTCTAATCCAACATTAAATGTATCAGTAACAGTATCTCCATCATTAGTAGTAACTCTCCCATCAACAACATCACCATCTACGACATCATCAAGCAAATCTGTTGGATCACTGTTATCATCAACAGAGCTATCTGATACCTGCTCTTGATCAGCAGTTGTATTATTAGTATCTTCATTCGTTGTATCTTCACTACATCCACTTATAAAAAGCATCAACATTAAACTCACAATTAGGTTTAACACAGTTTTCATTTTGACTTCCTTGTATATCATTTCATACAAGTATAAAATATAATCATTGCTTTTTCATTGCAAAATAATAATTTTCTAAATATTTAATCTATATCCAAATGAGTGAATAGTTTCTAAAAACTTGTGATTTAGTTTTGAACGAAGTCTGCTAACAAGTGCTCGTCTCGTGTTTTCATTAGTGTTTTTATCTGGCCATATTTCATATTCTATTGTATCGATGGAGACAACTCCATTCTTTGTGTTTACTAGTAGTTTCAAGAGTTGTTTTTCACGCTTTGTTAAGTGTATAGATACCCCGCTATGTATCAATTCACATGAATCACTCACATAAGAAAATTCACTATCAAACATAACATCTCCTATCATCTCATCTCTTAATTCGTCATTTTTTCTTCTTGAACTTCTTGTTGCTATCTGTATGGCGACAAGAAGTTCTTTACGATTAAAAGGCTTGATAAGATAAGCGGTAGGATCTGTCTCAATAGCGCGTTGTAGAGTCTCATCATCACTAAATGCACTTATATAAATCACAGGAATTTCCTTCACTTTTTTAATTTCACTTGCACAGGTGATTCCATCCATATCACCTTTTATATAAACATCCATCAAGATCAAATCAATATCTTCATTTTTTACTACTTCCAATGCACTCGTAGCATCTGAGACAATTTTAACAACCCTATCACCTAGTCCACTGATAAAGGTTTTAATCTCTAAAGCAACTAAACTTTCATCTTCAACTATCAATATATTTTTCATAATGTAAACTCTATTTTATAATCTAATCCACTACCATTTGCAATGCCAAGAGTGCCTTCTAATTGCAACTCTACTAAGGTTTTAACCAATGTAAGCCCTAAAGTATTTTTATCAAGGGATGCTTCATCAAAACCTTGCCCATTATCGCCAATGTTGAGTAAATATATATTAGCATTTTTTACTAAACTTATCTTGATTATATTTTTATCTTTGTGTTTATTGTGCTTAATCGAGTTAGTAACTAATTCATTTACAATAAGCCCTATATAACTAGCTTCTCTTAGTGGAATATGGATATCTGCTATCTTTATATCTATTGTAAAATTTCTGCTATTTCCAAATCCTACCTCCATATCTTCACAAAGTTCGTTTATATACTCATTCATATCAATGTACTCTAAATTATCTTTTATATATAAAAGCTCATGTGTTCTTGATATCGCTCTTATGCGTCCATCGAGCTCTTCAAACTTCTCTTTAATCTTTTCTTGTTTGCAATTATTCGCTTGTATCCTTATGATTGATAGAATAAGTTGCAAGTTGTTTTTAATTCTGTGATGCAACTCTTTTAATAAAACTTTTTTACTCTCCAAAGCGTTATAAAGATCTTTTGTTTGGATATCTATCTCTCTTTGAATTAGAACTTGCCTTTGTTCTAGCTCATGAACGAGAGCAGCATCCATCCTATCTTTTTCTTTACTGAGTAAGATATATCTATCTGTAAATGCTAAAGATAAAACTAAGGCTTCCAGTGCTGTTGAATACATAATAAGATTAGGAAAGTCCTGCATAACAGAGATAAGACCAAGTCCATCTAAAATCATCAGGATAAAACCCACAACTAAAACACTCCATCCAGCAATGAAAAAACGCGCCTGTTTATAGCCATCGAGATATATACGAACTCCAGCATAAATGTTAAATATTACAAATAAAAGACCAGTTAAGATTCCAACCTCTGGATAGTAAAAGAGTTGTGTACCAAAAATAGGTATCTCAATAATAGCTATGATAATGATGTATTTATAAAACTTATCGATACTTGGATAGTTTGCTGTATTTAAAAAACTTCGGGCAAAAAGTGCTGCCATAATATACATCGTATTTACTTTTAAAAGGACAATGAGGTTATCTATATAGATAAAATCTGCAGAGAAAAAAAGTGGTGAGATTCCCAAGTATGTAATTTGTTGAAAAACAAGAGCACCTAAATAAAGACCATAAAAGAGATACGATTTATCTTTTGTGTAGAGATAAAGCAAAAGATTATATAAAAATAAGGCAATAATAATTCCTATAAAAATCATTATCAAAGTTTGTTGCATGTGGTCTTCATGTAAAAAGAGCTCTTTGTCTTTCAAGAATAGTCCAAATCTAAGTGCGGTTGTCTCATTCTTTACCTGTAAATAGTAAATTTTTTTGCTTTTAGCATCTAGGTGTATTTCAAAAAAAGGCTGGATATTATGCTGTAGTTTGGAAACATGAAGCATCCCCCTAGTCTCTTTTTTATTATCACAATATAAAACTACCTCTTCTAAAAGCGGGTTATACACCACAAGTATTTTTGATATTTTTTCATCTGTAGTATTTTCAAGTACAAATTTAACCCAAACAACCTCATCTTTTACAAAACCTAAATTTATATGCTCTGTATCATTTTTTAAAAAGTCTGCATGTTCTTTTATTTCTAAAAATTTCAAATTTGCTTTATCTATATAAATTTCACTATTTTGTAAAATGCTTTGATTTGTTTGAGCTATATTTATACTATTTGCGTACAATAGATTGGAAAATATAAAAATAATACTGAAGTACCTAAAGAGTATGCAATAATGTTTCAAAGAGTTCACTACTTTTTTTTACATTATGTTATATAAATATTTCTTTTTTGGGCTTAAATGATAAAAAAATAACTAGTGAGGATTGGTATAACAATGTTTCAAAAAAAACTAGAATTTATCTTCTTAAGTATCATAGCTATCTCTCTTATGATACTTGCAAAAAATTATTACGATAATTATAGTTATAATAACAATGAAATTTCAGATGAATATAAAAGACTCATCATAGAAAAAGAGCAAGAGATACTTCACTTGATGCAGCAAAATTATGGTTTTGCATTTAAGGTTCCACTTATCATATCTGATGAGTTTACAGGGCGAGTTTATGGAGTCACCTCTTATGTAAATGGTGAGATAAAAATATACCTCAACAAAAAAGTTATGAGAGAGAGTATGGAGTATGTCATAGACAGTGTTATCGCACATGAATATGCCCACGCCCTCATGTTTAAGCAAGGATACCTTTACTCTGGTGATGATGGTCACTCAGCACTATGGCAACAAACCTGTGTAAAACTAGGTGGAGTAAACTGTGCGCAGTATGTTGATAATCACGACATCGTTATGGGGAAACTACCATTTTAAGTACCTTTCCAAAAATAACACCAACTCCAGTGGTGTTATTTTTGACTCAAGATATACATTGTCTCCTATTTTTTTGAGATAAGCTCTCTCATTTTAAGAGTAAAATCTCTTGAGTTGACACCACCGTCGATTCTATCTATCTTACTCTCGTGTTTATTTAAAAAATGAAATGTAGGTGTACCAATGTAAGCTAGTCTATCGGGAACATAATCATCATTAATATCTAAGTGTACACCAACAAAATCTTTGTTGAACGCATCAAGAACATCATCATTCTCAAATACTATATCCTTCATATACTCACAAGCGGGACACCCCTCTTTACTTAGCATCACCATTACAATTTTATTCTCTTTTTTTGCTTTTAGAAACGCCTCATCGTATTGCATCCATTGTATCTCTGCAAAAAGTGAAGTGGCAAGCATACTTATAATTACAACTATTTTTTTTACCCCTAAAGTACTCATTTTACTGCTCATATTTCATCCTTTTTATAATTGGTATCTCTAAAGTTCATTATCTTATCATAAATTTAACACTTTTTTGTTAGAATGCTTGCAACGAAATATAAAGATGATGAAATACAGACTAGAATGGGGTTTTTTAATGATAGACTTAGATACTACAATATGTGTATGCAATGACTTAAGCATAAAAGATATAGCCAAATGTATTAAAGAAAATGATATTAGCACACTTGAAGAGCTTCTTGAAAATGATGTTTGCCCTGTGGGTGATAAATGTGAATCATGTATAGATGAGGGGTTTGATAATGACGGACTAAATCTCCCCATGGTTCTCAATATGGTTCAAAAAAAAATAGTATAAACACACTTAGAATTGCTAGGATAAAAAATTGAGATATGCATACATGGTTTTTTTGCTTTTTTTTATATTTGGGATTTCTGGATGTAGTTCAAAAAGCATAGAAAAACCACAAGAGACAGCTTTACTCCAAGAGAAAACTTTAGCGCAGGATGAAGAGTTTGATGATGAGTTTCTCCAAGAGTTTGAAGATGAGATGGAAGTGGAAGAGATTTACGATCCATTCAACAGCTACAATCGAATGATGACTCGCTTTAATGATGGTTTGTTTGAGTATGTTCTAATCCCTGTAGCCAAAGGTTATAAACTAGTTGTTCACCAAGAGATAAGAGAAAGTGTCGATAATTTTTTTCACAATCTTTATTACCCCTCGCGAGTTGTCAACAACCTTCTTCAAGGTAAGTTCTCAAACGCTTCAGAGGAGACAGGTAGATTTATTATTAACAGCACTATCGGTATTTTAGGATTATTTGATGTTGCAAAAAAGAAATTTAATTTAAACGAACATGATGAAGATTTTGGTCAAACCTTAGGGTTTTATGGTGTTGGAAGTGGTCCTCATATCGTTTTACCACTTTTAGGACCGTCAAACTTAAGGGATACACTGAGTATGTATCCAGATTCATTCCTCAACCCTATTGATTATACTGAGCGAGAGTGGTATACTCTGAGCGATACTTTAGAAGAGTATATAGCATTAAGAACTTATGAGCAATTAAACAGCACTTCACTCAACATTAATGAGTATGAAAAATTAAAAAAAGATGCGGTGGATTTGTATCCATATTTAAGAGATATATATGAGCAGTATAGAGAAAAACAGATTAGGGAGTAGATGATGAGGAACACAAGAAATGGGGTTTGGCTTAAAAAAGTATTTATCAGTATCTTTGTAATGGGCTGTATATTTTCGCAAACTTTAGTAGCAGATGAACAAGCAGACTTAAAAAAACATTTTTTACATCTCATAGATAAAATCACTCTAATAGTTAAAGATAAAACACTCTCCAAAGAGATAAGAAACACCAATATAGTAGATGTACTCACACCAACATTTGATTTTGAACTTATGGCAAAACTAAGCCTAGGTAAAAGATGGAAACAACTCTCAAAAGAGGATAGAAAAAGATTTATTACACTCTATGTAAAAAGGATGGAGCAATCATACTCCTCAAAACTCGATTCGTATAGTGATGAAAAAGTTGAAATAAAAGAGTTGCTACAGCCTAAAAAAAATAGAATTATCTTAATAACAGACCTTGTAAACAAGGATGAAAAGTTGGAGATAAAATATAAATTTTATAAGCCAAAAAAACAAAAAAAATATAAAGACACTTGGCTTATCTATGATGTAGAGATTTTAGGCATAAGTATTCTTAAAGCTGATAAAGCACAATTTAAAGAGTTCTTAAGAACAAAAACCATACACGAACTCATGGATGTATTGGTTAAATAACTAATATGCTAAAAAATCTTTATATAAATTACATATTTAAATATCCAAAACTGCTACTATCTTTTATTGGAATCTTTGTACTTATAATGGTATTTTTTGCCTCTAAACTAGAGATAGATGCAAGTGCAGAGACACTTCTCTTAGAGGGAGATAAAGATTTAGCATTTAACAGAGAAGTATCTAAAAGATTTGAGAGTGCAGGTTTTTTAATTGTAACCTATAGTGTAGAAGATGATCTCTTAAACCAAAAAAACATCGACAATATTAAAACACTCACCAAAAAGCTCCAAACACTTGAGATTGTAGAATCAATTCACTCTATAGTAAATGTGCCACTCTTAGAATCGCCACCAAGACCTATCCAAGAGTTTGTAGATGATATCCAAACACTTCAGTCACCAAACATTGATAAAGAGCTAGTACGCAAAGAGTTTTTAACAAGCCCCCTCTATAGTAAAAACTTAGTAAGTGAAGATTTTAAGACAACAGCATTTTCTTTGAATCTCAAACGCGATGACAAATATTTTACGCTTTTAAAAGATAGAGATAAATATACACAACTTAAAAAAGAAAAAACACTCACAAAAGAGGAAAAAAAGAGTTATGCTCAGGCACAAATAGCACTCAAAAACTATAGAGATATTATGAGAGAGAAAAACCATAACTCCATAGTCAAAATCCGAAATATTTTAAATACATTTGAAAAGAAACATAGCACAATAAAACTGCATCTCGGTGGAGTAGATATGATTGCCGATGATATGGTTGAGTTTGTAAAGTACGACCTCAAAACCTTTGGATTTGTAATATTATTTTTGCTTATCATAATTTTATATATACTTCTTAAAAAGCTTAGGTGGGTGCTTATAGCCCTCTCTATCTGTACGATTTCACTCATCATCACCAGTGGTCTTTTAGGTCTTTTTGGTTGGGAGATAACTGTAGTCTCCTCAAACTTCATCTCCCTACAGTTAATCATGAATATGTCTTTAGTGGTACACCTCATCGTAAAATATAAGGAGCTTTACTTTCAACATCCAGACCATGCACAAAAAGATTTACTCCTTGATACAGTGACATCTATGGCAAAACCCTCATTTTTTGTAGTAATCACCACCATTGCAGGATTTAGCTCTTTAGTATTTAGCAATATCTTGCCTATTATAAACTTTGGTTGGATGATGAGCATTGGGCTGATTGTTTCACTCCTTACAACTTTTATATTGTTCCCAATTTTTTTGCTTTACTTTGATAAACATGAGATAAAGAGTGCAAAAGAGGTAGATATCCCCTTTACATCCAGAGTGGCAAAAATCGCCTATAACTATAGAAAAACCATTCTTGTATTGAGTTTTTTCGTTCTAGTATTTTCTATCACAGGAGCCAAACAGCTTCGAGTTGAAAACAGTTTTATAGACTACTTTAAAAAAAGCACCCAAATCTACCAAGGGATGGCGCTTATTGATCAAAAACTTGGAGGCACTACACCACTAGATGTTATTATAACATTCAAAGAAGAGAGTGATACAATAGAGTCTGTGCAAGTTGTAGAGGAAAAATCTAATGATGAGTTTGAGGAATTTGATGATTTTGCAGATGAGTTTGAAGAGACAAGCGAAGATAAAGAGCGCTACTGGTTCACTCAGGCTAAACTTCAAAAGATAAAACAAGTTCATGATTATCTTGATTCTCTTGAGCCTATAGGAAAAGTATTGTCCCTCTCCACCATGGGTGAAATTATTAAAATCCTAGATGGGGGCAATGAGGCAGACAGTTTAACTCTGGCGCTTCTCTATAAAGAATTACCACAAGAGTACAAAAAAATTATCCTCTCCCCATATATTAATATTGAAACAAATCAGGTAAGAATCTCCGCTAGGGTGATTGATTCGCAAGAAAATCTACAAAGAGATAAGCTATTAAAAAAGATAAATAAAGATTTGCAAGAGATGCTCAACCCAAAATACGAAGAGTATAGAGTATCAAACCTTTTAGTGATGTACAACAATATGCTTCAGTCCCTTTTTAACTCACAAATCAAAACTATAGGGATAGTAGTTCTCATACTTTTTGTTATGTTTTTAGTTCTTTTTAGGAGCCTAAAAATTGCTACAATCGCTATAATTGCCAATACTATCCCCGTTGGTGTAATATTTGGTTTTATGGGATGGCTTAACATCCCACTAGATATGATGACCATCACCATAGCCGCCATAAGTATAGGGATTGCAGTTGATGACACCATACACTATATCCATAGATTTATCTTAGAACATACACAAACCAATGACACAAAAGCCTCTATATTTAACGCTCACGCAAGCATAGGAACAGCGATGTTTTATACCTCCACCATCATTATGGTTGGGTTTTCCATTTTAGTTTTATCAAACTTTATTCCAACTATCTATTTTGGATTATTAACAATGATAGCGATGTTTATGGCAATTGCGGCTGACCTTTTACTATTGCCTGTTTTACTCTTACTTTTTTATAAACCAAATAAGGCAAAGCAAGCATGATACAAGAGGTAAACCTAACTGTAAAACCAGAGTTTACTACACAGTACCAAGATGGCTATCCACTCATCTCAAAAGAATCGGTAGTTGATTGGAGTAAGGTGAAAGAGGAAGGTACAATTATCAACCTTTTTACTCAGACAAAAAAGTTTATCATCAAAGGGTATCATGGCATCCAAAACAAAGGCTATGGCTGGATATTGACTCACAATCAAGATGAAAAGATAGATGTAGAATACTTTGCGAAAAAGATAGACTCCGCCATACAATACAGAGAAGATTTTTACAATGACAATGCCACAACCGCTTTTAGAGTTTTTAATGGTGAGGGTGATGGTATAGGTGGTTTAACTATTGACCACTTTAATGGCTATTATCTTCTCACTTGGTACTCTATAGGTATTTATGCGTTTAAAAGCACAATTTTAGAAGCACTTAAATCATCAGTTTCATACAAGGGAATTTATCAAAAAAAGAGATTTGACACAAAGGGTATGTATCTTGATGATGCAGATGATTTTATCTGTGGAGACAAAGCAAGTGAACCTTTAATCGTAAAAGAAAATGGTGTAAATTTTGCGATTTACTTAGATGATGGTGCGATGGTAGGTGTGTTTTTAGACCAAAGAGATGTGAGAAAGACTATCCGTGATAAATATGCAAAAAATAAAACTTTACTCAACACCTTCTCTTATACAGGGGCATTCTCAATCTTTGGAGCTATCGGCGGTGCAAGAAAAACAACAAGTGTCGATCTAGCAAAAAGAAGCCTCCCTAAAACAAAAGAGCAATTTAGTGTTAACTACATAGACCCCGAGTCTCAAGATATAATAGTTGAAGATGTATTTAATTACTTTAAATATGCTGTAAGAAAAAAACTCTTATTTGATATAGTAGTGCTAGACCCACCAAGTTTTGCAAGGTCAAAAAAACATACATTTAGTGCATCAAAAGATTATGTAAAACTTTTAAAAGAGGCTATCCAAATTACCAGTAAAGATGGTGTCATTGTAGCATCTACAAACTCTGCTAACTTTAATATGATGAGATTTAGAGATTTTATCCACAAAGCATTTAAAGAGTTGCATGGAAAGTACAAGGTTGAGGAGAGTTTTTCACTCCCAAAAGATTTTAAGGTAAATCCTAAGTTTAAAGAGGGTGATTACCTCAAAGTTGTTTTTATAAGAAAGCTAAAGTGATTCAACTCTCTTATCATTAGCAATTATATTCTGGGTCAAGCCCAGAATAACAGCCATTCCATCACTCTGAATCACTCCAGCACAATGAGCCATTCCATCACTCTGAATCACTCCAGCACAATGAGCCATTCCATCACTCTGAATCACTTCAGCACAATGAGCCATTCCGTCACTCTAAACTTGATTTAGAGTCTAGTTCATAATTTATAGTAAATAATCAAACCTTATTTACCTACAGTACCACTATCAATTATATCTTCATCACTAAAGCTAAGCTGCTTTTGATACTCACCAGTTGAGTGACCACTGAATGCTCCTATGAGTTGATTTTCTTGAGCCTTATCAAGTTTTCCTGATGATATTGCATCGAGCATTTTTTCTGCAATTTTCACACGAGCATCATTCTCTTTTTGATAAAAATATTTTTGTAGGTTATCATTATAAGCACGCAGTTTATCCTCACGCCTCTTTTTAAAATAGTAAAAAATAAAAAAACAACTCACAACAATAAGCAGAGCTAAAATCAACATCAAGTAGCGTTTAAGTTCCATGTTATTCATCTGCTCATTTTGTTGCATCTTTTGCTCAAACAGAGCTTGTTCTTTCTCTATAGCGAGTGCAATCTTTTGTTTTTCAAGTTCAGCCTGCAGGCGAATCTTTTCAAGCTCTTTTTCTTTTTCTATTGTAGCTAACTCTTTTTTTGATTGCAATAGAGCTAACTCTTTTTGAGTTTGAGCTGAGAGTTTTTGAAGTTGAATCTCTTTAGATTCTTCCACTTTTTTTGTAAAATCTGCTTTTTGTGTTGCAATTAACTTTGCCTTGTCTTCTTCAGATGTAAGAAAATCACAACCACTAAAAAGAAAAATAAATGCTATTAAATATATATATTTCATACTTATATATTATCTTAATTTAGCTTATTTTTTTAAACTTATCTTCTAAAAATAAAAACATTTTAGATGTGTAGTGCATTGGTACAAACCACACAAAAATACCAACAGGTAAACTAAAAACTATACTAAAACCATTTGCTTTTAAAAAATCACCAGTTAAATAAATCACATAAAAAGCAAAAAATGTGATACAAACACCAACAAGCCATTTAAAAAAAACCACAATGACAAAAACAGTACCAAATTTTTTCATATTTATAACTGCGTAGTAAATTATTCCACACAAAACAATGAGCAGTGCGAGGTATGCTATTATATCTTCCATGTGCGTATTGTAACTAAATATCTAATGTCCTCATCTATTAAACAAAAATTTTAAGCAACATATCATCAATTTTTCCCTACTCTACAGAAAATTTAAATGAAAGAACAATTATGTCAAATAGATTAGAAAAAGAAGATAGTCCCTACCTCCAACAACATAAAGAAAACCCAGTTGATTGGTGGCCTTGGTGTGATGAAGCATTTGAAAGAGCCAAAAAAGAAAACAAAGCTATATTTATAAGTATAGGGTACTCCTCTTGCCATTGGTGTCATGTTATGGAAGAGACAGTGTTTGAAAATCATGAATGTGCAGATATTTTAAATGCTAGTTACATCTGTATCAAAGTTGACCGTGAAGAGAGACCAGATATAGACAAGCATTACCAAGAGGTGCATATGTTGCTTAATCGCCGCCCTGGTGGATGGCCAACCTCTATCTTTTGCACTCCTCAAAATAAGCCATTTTTTGCAGGTACTTACATCCCACCTGAGTCAAGACAAGGGAGCATTGAGGGGATGGGTTTTATAGAGCTTACAAAGCTCATAGCATCTAAAATAGCAGAAAATGATCCAAAACTTTTTGAAAATGCAGAGGAGATAGAGAAATTTCTAGACCATAAAGAGTATCCAAAAGAGGCTACCGTTTTAAAAGAAGATATAGTAAAAAACTTTATGATTCAAGTAAAAAACAATTATGAAACTGCAGATGGCGGATTTTCAGTTGCACCAAAATTTCCACATGCTTCAACACTAAATACACTCATAACTATAGACAGACTCTATAATGATAAAGCTGCTAAAGCTATGGTGGTGCATACTTTAAACTCTATGAGAAAAGGTGGGATGTATGACTTAATAGATGGTGGATTTTGCCGTTACTCCGTTGATAGCAACTGGAGAGTTCCACATTTTGAAAAAATGCTTTATGATAATGCCCTACTTTGTGATGTTTACACTCAAGCATACCTCACATATAAAGATGATAGTTACTTAGAAACCGCGAAAGAGATAGCTGATTTTTGGTATAACTTTATGAGCGAAGATGAGCTGTTTTACTCTGCTAGTGATGCTGATAGTGAAGGTGAAGAGGGAACATACTTTATATACACATATCCAGAGGTATATGATACTTTAGTCCAAAATGGCTACAAAGATATTGATAGTATCTTAGATGAACTCGAAGTTACTCATGAAGGAAATTTTGAAGGTAAAAATATAATCAGACTTGAGAGTGGTGAAAAACCTCCATATTTCAAGGGTCTAAAAACATTACTTCAAAATTTAAGAAAAAAAAGAATTTACCCTTTTATAGATAAAAAAATTCAAACTTCGTGGTCGAGTATGATGATACACTCTCTATTTAATCTTGGTGCTATCGATAAAACATACAATAAAAAAGCAGTAAAAAATTTAAATGCTCTACTTAAAACTATGTATATAGATGGCACACTGTACCATACGACACTCATACATAAAACTCCAAAAATAGAAGCATTTTTAGAAGACTATGCATTTTTAGCACAAGCTCTTATAGCTGCTTACAAATTTACACAAGATGAGATCTACCTTATTAACGCCCAAAGATTTGTAAACAAAGCCTTAGAGGAGTTTTATAATAAGGGTGAATGGAACTTCAGCAATGGAGAGTTTATAACCAAAGCTGAAACCTCTGATAACACCTACACAAGTTCTGTCAGTGTGATGGTGGATGTTCTTCTATCATTAGGAACTCTACTTGAAGATGAAAAATATACGCACTTTGCTTTTAAAACGCTAGAGTATAATTCTTATAATTTAGGCAGAAAGCCTATCTACTCTCCATATATGCTCAAGCAGATGTTTCGATACATCAAAGGTGATAAAACAATAAAATCCAACCTTGATAATTTAAACAGCAATAGCTATAAGCTGAGTTCTTTAAGCTACCCCTTTATTCAACTCAAACAAAGCGAAGATAAAAACTTCATCGTTTGCGGAGATAAAAGCTGTTTTGCAAACACAGATGATATAGATGCGTTAAACGAAATTATATAAAGCTTGACTCGTCAATGCTATCTTGATAAAATAGAGATTCAAAATCAGATATAATGTGATGAAATACTATAAGGAGAAATTATGAAAGCAATATTTTTAGCTACTTTAATAGCGCTGAGTACACTTACAATGTTTACAGCTTGTGAAAAACCAGACTATCAACATCCACTGCATAGAAGTAAGTAACTCTCTATACTTCAAACTTAGATATACACTACACATACCCTTAAATATGTGTAGTATTTTTTAGAGGTGCCCTATACTAAATTAGTAAAAACTTTTTGAACATCCTCGTCATCGTCTAATCTTTCAAGTATTTTATCAATGTCAGCATGATGCTCTTGAGATAACTCAATAGGTGTGTTTGCCATTCTCTCTAAGTGAGCCTTAGTGATCTCAATACCCATCTCCTCTAAAGCCCCATTGAGAGTTCCAAAGCTAGTATAATCACCTGTTATAATTACGATACCCTCCTCCTCTTCTATCTCTTCAAGTCCAGCATCAATGAGCTCTAGCTCTAACTCTTCTATATCCATCCCCTCTTGCAGAGGAAATTCTATAACCGCTTTTCTTGAAAACATAAACTCCAATGAACCATTTGTCAATAGCTCTCCACCCTGCTTAGTAAGTATATTTTTTACATTGGCTACTGTTCTTGTGTTGTTGTCAGTTGCACACTCTATAAATATCAAAACACCATGAGGAGCTTTTCCCTCAAAGTTTACCTCAAGCATACTTGCGGTGTCTTTTGCCGATGCTCTTTTGATAGCTGCTTCAATATTATCTTTTGGCATATTCTCAGCTTTTGCATTGAGTATTGCTGTACGAAGCTTAGAGTTCATATCGGGGTCACTGCTACCCTCTTTTGCCGCCATTGTAATAATTTTTCCTAATTTTGGAAACAATTTTGACATTGCTCCCCATCTTTTCATTTTTGATGCTTTTCTATATTCAAACGCTCTACCCATAAAACTGTTCCTTTATTTTCTAATACTAACGAGATTATATCATTAACTAATTTGAGAGATACTGAGTGCACCATTTTCACTGTAGTTAACATGTATTCTACTGTTTTGCTCCTCTTTTACTAAATTAAAAGTAAGTTCCCTAACCTCTAAAGAATCATTCTTTAAAAGTTCTATATGATACTCTTCAAGAGAATTACTAAGAGCTTCAGCTATCTTAGAACTCAGCTTTAGCCAATGTCTATTACAAGTTTCCTCTTCGTCTTGATATAAACCACTCTCATCATAATTAATATTAAGAGCATTATCAGCAACTTTATTTAACTTATCAAACAATCTTTGTGAGTCTATAAAACAAGCCTTTAAAATTTCATATTCATCTTTATCTAACATATTTTTACCTTGTCATATCTATTTTACACTCAAGTGTGTATAATAACATATAAGAAATATAAAGGTATTTAGATGCGGCTCAGTTTTAGAATTAAACAACATTTTCTTAATGCATTTCGTGAACTTTTTGTTCATCACCATGGCTCACTCGAATTTCGTTCTAAAATTTTTGCTCTTATTATTGCAACAAATGATGAGATCAAAGATGACTACTATGATATGGTTGAAAAGCTAGGACTAAAAATTTATAAAAATGACAAAGATAGAGCCGACTTGCTAGTTATGACCACAAAAGAGCTTGTAAATAAAGTAAAAGATGATAACGGCTTAGACATAGACACCTTAGTCCATCATATACAACAAGAGCTCCGAATAGTTCCACGATACGCTAAAAAAATTGATACAGACTCCTTAAAACCATTTATAGAATTAACCCATGACAAAGATATAACTGCTTATCAAAAAAATATTTTAGAATTTTTACAAACCCTAAAAGAGGAAACTCTTCACACTAAAAAAACACAAATAGCTAAGGATGAAGAAAATTTATCATGTAAGTATTAAAGACTAAACTTCTCTTTATCAAAAAAACTCTCTTGAGAAATATTCTTAAATGCAGCATTAAGCGATGTAAAAAGCTGTGGAAACTCTTGTTCCATCTTGGCTAACATCTCTTTCATATGAGCACGAGCATGTGGCATTTTCACATCAAAACGCATCCCTGGACACATCTCATCACCTATTGCCACTATATCATTATCTACCACAAATGCTCTCAGTTGTCGCTCACGCATCTGGATTAGAGGACGGATAATTATTAAACCATTTTCTGCTTTATACTTTGGGGCAAGTGATCGCATCTGACCATTGTAAATAAAGTTCATAAAAAAACTCTCAGCAGCATCATCCATATGGTGACCAAGTGCTAGTTTATTGCATCCATTTTTCTCTGCTATACCATAGAGTGTTCCCCTTCTCATTCTTGAAAAAAAGCTACAAAATGAGGAGTTTTTTCTGATTTTTTCCTCTGCTAGTTCATAAATCTTCGTATCATGAATTATATGTGGTATATCATACTCTCTACAATGCGCGATTAAATCATCATAGTTCTCACCCATACCATAACCAACTGTTACAGCTAAAAACTCAAACGCAAATGGAGCACGGCGTTGTTGCTCTTTCATGGCATGAATCATGGTTAGTGAATCTTTACCGCCACTCAGACCTACAAGTATCTTATCACCCTCTTCTATGAGATCAAACTCAGCATTAGTTTTGCCAAGCTTAGACATGATTTTTTTAGATGGTATTATAGATTTTTTACTCAATGATTTTATCTACCATTTTCATCACAAATTCAGCACTCTCAATTGCACTAGTTTCTAAAAACTCATCAAAAGAGAAACTTGCATCCATATCGGCAGCATCACTTATGGCACGGAGGATAAAAAACGGAACATCTAAAGCATCACAAACTACAGCAACCGAAGCACCTTCCATTTCTAGTGCATCCGCATCAAAAGTTGAACCTATCCAGTTCTTTCTCTCTTCATTTGCCACAAACTGATCACCAGTAGCGATGATACCCTCTTTTACACTTTTGCCCATACTAGTTGCAACTTCTTTAGAAAGCTCTATCATCTTTTTGTCTGCTTCTATAAAAACAGCACCCTCTGGTACATAACCAAAAGGATGTCCAAAAGCTGTTATATCTAAATCATGTTGAGATAGTTGAGTCGCTACTATCAAATCACCAACTTTAAGAGTTGAAGATATAGCACCTGCTACACCTGAAAAAAGTAGTATCTCAGCCCCAAAATGTTCTATCATAGTAGTAGCCGTAAGTGTTGAGAAAACTTTCCCTATCTTTGAGTAAGCTATAACTAAATCTACACCTTTATATGATGCTTCATAGTACTTATTATTTGCATATTGTGTGGTTTTATATGTTCCAAGTTTTTCTAAAATTGGAGCTATCTCTTCTGGCATTGCACCCATAATAGCTATTTTTTTATTACTCATAATTATTCCTATATTTCAAATGTTTTTGTAATTGTTTCATAATGAGGGAGTTTATGAATTATTTTTGCATTTTTATCAACTATACAACTTCCACCCCAAAAGCCAAGTCCATCTTCAAATCCAACTCTATTTACAAAGATAACTTTAGCGTCACAGTGAAGTGCTGCTGATTTAATTAAAGCATGCCACTGATCTTCTATGAGAAGTCCATCATCATCAAAACCACGAGCAGGAGATGCGACAAGAGCTATGATATAGTCTGGATTTTGTATAAAAAGTTGCTGGTGGACGCTTGCATGCCATAAGTCTTCACAAACAAGTGTTGCTATCTTACCATGATGAGTATCAAAGCTTTCAAAACCAACTCCAGCGTTAAAATAGCGAGCCTCTTCAAACATCCCGTAATTTGGCAAATGCACTTTATTATGTTGGTTTATCAATTTACCTTGACTAAAAAAGAGAGCCGAATTTCTAAATGTGACTCCCTCTCGTATCGCAGCACCTACAGCAATATCAATATTTTTACTTAGTACGCAAAGTTTATCAAGCTCACTCAAACTCCAAGCATCTTCATCTAGTTTATCTTGAAGCAAGTAGCCATTTAGCGAGAGCTCAGGGAAAACTATTAGGTCACTTTCATCCATATACTCTTCAATTATCTTAATTACATCATCTAAATTGGAACGATGTAGCTTTGGTGAAGTTTGAGACAGAGTTACTTTCATATTATTTTGAAAGCTCCTCAACAACTTTTTCTAAAGATGCTATATCAGAGATATTGAGTGTTTTTAAATCTTTAGCAATTCTACGATTTAAACCTTTAAGAGTGATACCGTTACCAAACTCAATTGCCATATCAATATCACCAGCGATTGCCAAAATAGATTGTTTATATTTTACGGGTTTTACCAACTGCTCTGTTAAAAGTGAAACAGCTTCCGCCTTAGTGCTATAGGCTGAAGTTGTAACATTGGAGATAATTGGTGCACTAAAAGTATTTGTAAGCATTTTAGACATCAATTCTGATAAAGGTTCTTGAGCAGAGCTTAAAAGTTCACAATGAGATGCAACAGACATATCAAGCAAAATAGCTCTTTTAGCACCTGCATCTTTAAAAGTCTGTTCTAATGATATCAAATCAGATTTCATACCTGCAACAACAAGTTGCCCATCTTGATTATAGTTTGCAGGCCATACTTTTTTGCCATCACGCTGAGCATCTGAACATACTTTCTCAACTCCAGCATCATCAAGTCCAACAAGAACCATCATGCCAGCTTCTATTGTCTCACATGCAGATTGCATAAATGAACCACGCTTATGTACTAACTCAACAGCATCAATATAATCAATCGCACCACTTGCACATAAAGCTGAGAACTCACCAAGGGAGTGACCTAAAAAAAGCGTAGCATCTGTAGGATATTTATCTTGAAATAAACGATAAGCAATCATTTGTACTAAAAGAATAGCAGGTTGTGTGTATGCAGTTTGACCTAATTTTTCATTTTCTTCAAATATTATCTCTTTAAAATCAACCCCTATTCTCTCACCAGCTTTAGCAAACATCTCTTTTGCTATATCAGAGTTTTCATAAAAGTCTTTTCCCATTCCTACTGCTTGAGAACCTTGACCTGCGAAGATCATTGCTATTTTTTTTGACATTTTTTTCCTTTATTATAAATATTGTTTGTTATCAGAGATTTTTTTTCTTAAAGTATTTCTATTTAAACCAAGTTTATCAGAAAGTTGTAGTTGAGATTTGAATTTTGTAAGTCCAGCTTTTATAAGTGGCACTTCATACAGATACAGAAAATTTCTATAATCATTGTTTGAGCCTAGTTTATTAAATAAATAATTTTCTATTATATCCATGAGTTCAATATCATTTATATCTTGTAAGAGATAATTTACCATAACTTGTCGTCGCAATGAATTGGAGTTGGAGGAGAGGTCTGGTTTAAAATTTTCAAAATTAAACTGTGCATCAGTTGCAAAAATAGAAGACGCCTCTTTTATAAACTCATTTACCAATAGTTCCACATCTTCTGGTCGATGTGATAAAGGTGGTATATCAAATTTAATACTAAAAAGCTCATCAATACTTTCATTGTAAAATGAACTTTTTGCAGTTGCGACAACTCTTACATCATTTACATTAACTGCATCGACAACTCTTTTAATATTTGGTGATTTTTCTAAGTTAGCGATGATAATGTTTGCTGAACTTTCAAGAGCTATTAATAATTCATCGAGATCAGATGCATCCAAGATAGATGCATCTGGAAGTATATATTGTGCAAGACTCTTTTTACCAACACCAACTTCACCCATGATAAGAGAGTTAACATTCAGAGTTTTCAAAAGAGTAGCTGTTTTGAATGCTTCTTTTGAAGCATCCGAAGCAGTTATAAAATTAGTGGCATCCACAACCGCTGCCACCACCTGTGCCACAACAACCATCATCATCTTGCTTATTTTCGGCAGGAATACCAGTCATTGCCTCTTCGGCAGATGCATCTCTTACATTATTAACAGTTACACTAAACATTAAATCTTTGCCTGCTAAAGGGTGGTTAAAATCAATAATAACATTCTCATCACCAATCTCTTTTACAGTAACTTGAACAGTTCCGCCATCTTCACCTTGACCATATAAAGTCATACCAACTTCTAAATCAATTCCAGCGAACTGATCTTTTGGCACCTCTTGTTTTGCATCAGCATTGTAAGTACCATAAGCATCTTCAGGTTTTACAAGAATATCACCTTTTTCACCTATAGCCATGTTTACTATACCATTTTCTAAACCAGGGATAATTTGACCTTTTCCAAACATAAATACTAAAGGTGCTCCACCTACATTACTGTCAACTACAGTGTCTCCATCACGCACTTCATACTCTATTGATACAATTTGATTTGCTTCTATCGCCATTTAATTAACCTTCACTATTTGATTTTTTTGAATTTTATCATAAAAATATATGATATTGCTGAAATATATTCACTCTTTACTCAATTAAGCTAAGATATTTTTTAGCTTCTTTTGCATATTTGCTATCAGGATATTTTGAGACTATACCTTTATAAAAAGCTTTTGCATTCTTTTTGTCGCCAGTTTTCTCCATAGCTACTGCAGTATGCAACATTAGTATTGGCATGTATGAAGCTTTCGAATATAATGATGCACTCTTTTTAAAATACGCTATAGCATCCGCATAATTTTTTCTATAGTATTTCATTTCACCTATCATATAGTGTGCCCGAGCTGGCTTGTATTTTTTTTCTATCAAATATAAATAGTATTCTATAGCCTTCGTATAATGTTTTTTGTCATACAAAGCTCTTGCTTTTGTAGCAATATCACCATTTGACATATTTTCAAATTCTGATTTTTTAGGTGTAGCATTGTTTTTCAGCTCTTTTGAAACTAACTCTTTAAAGTTATTCACATCGTTTACTAAAGCATTGAATTCATCTTTAGTGATGTATGTTGCATTTATAGTATCAATCACTACTGATAACTCAGTAATAACTAATTTTAGTTTCTTTAAATTTTCTAAATTTTTCTTACTAAGATCACTATTGAGTTGCGAAATTTCACTTAATCTTTTTTCATATTCGTCACTATTTTTTAGCTTAGTAAGGTTACTTTGTTCTAATGCAGCTATGTTTTTTTTATTTTTTTGCGATTTTTCACTTAAACTCTCGATTATACTTTGAAGCCCATCAATTCTCTCTCTTAATGAATCAACTTCGTTTGCTTGGTTATTGCTTTTTACAACAACTTTATGAAGTTTCTGTTTGTTTTGTAAAAGAATCTCTTCACTTGTTGTTAAGCCATAAGGCTGAGGACTTGAGAGATCACCAGCACCAAATGCTGATGGCTCACTTGAAATTAAAGTAAGAGGAAATATAGCTACAAATATAGCAACTAAAAAACTGCGGTTCATATACTAAGGGAGAAGTTTGAAGTCAACGCGACGATTTTTCGCCCAACATTCTCGTGTTTTTTCATTACATGTTGGATTACTCTCACCGAAGCTGACCATTGTAATTCTACTTGCTGCAACACCCTCTGCAACCATTGCATTTTTAACTGTGTTCGCTCTTTTTAGTCCTAAAGCAAAGTTATACTCATCACTACCCCATTCATCACAGTTACCCTCAAGCTTGATAATAAACTCACTTGCTTCTTTATTTGCAATTTCTGCATCAATAGATATGTTATCGATCATATCAGCACGAATTGCAAACTTATCATAATCAAAATATATCGTTATCATCTCTTTTTCTACAGAAAGCATACTTTTTTCATTACTATCAGTACTCATAATTCCATTTTCATCTGTTACTGTTGTAGTATCAGTTTCCACAACCTCTGTTTCTACTGCTTCAGTTTCCGCAGAATCTTTTTCTACTACTTCTTGTTTAGTTTCATCAATAACTGGATCTTTAGAACTACATCCGCTAAAAGCCAACAGTGCAATTAGCGCACTCGAGAGAATGATACTTTTCATATTACATTACCTTAAAATTAAAATCTTGTTGCATTATATCAGAAAAGTATTAAAAAAAGTAAATAAATTTATAAGTGCTAAATAAAAAGAATACTTTTGTTCCCAAGTAATAACAAAAGTGAA
>JALSLJ010000009.1 GCA_026988315.1 Sulfurimonas sp.
CAGTAACAATTAAGTTACGGTCAGTCTGCTTCTTGAAACGACGGTAAGATGCATCAAAGTTATCATCATGGCGTAGTACAATACCTGGCATAATCACATCACCCACTTTCTTTTAAATTTTTTTGAACTGAAATTATAGCACAATAATTTGCTTTAACAAAGTTATTGGAGATGCAATGGTATAATTCTTTTTATGATTACCCAAGACTCCATAGATGCTCTCAAAGCACGCCTTGATGTTGTTGATGTTGTAGGCTCTTACTTGGAGTTGAAAAAGTCTGGTGCAAATTTCAAAGCACCATGCCCATTTCATGATGAAAAATCAGCCTCTTTTGTTGTAAGCCCCTCTAAGCAAATATATCATTGTTTTGGATGTCTTCCAGCATATCAGGAGGTATCTACTCCAAATGGTTTTGTTAAAATAAAAGATATAAAAGTAGATGATGAAGTTTTTTCAGTAGATGGAAAAATCACAAAAGTAATCGAAACTCTACAGCATACAAGTGAGTTTGATATTTTGAGTTTTAAAACATCTCTTAGTGCTGAAGTTTCTTGCTTTACACAAAATCACGATATGTTAGTAGTTAAGAAAGATGATGTAATTTCAAATTTACCATACATAAGAGTGGAAAAAAGTAGAGCACTTAAATTTTATGGAAGAATTAAAAAAGCAAAACGAATTAAGCCATATAGTATATTTTATAATGCCATATTTGCAAGTGATGTAAAAGAGGGAGATTATTTTTTATATCCGCAAGATAGAGAGATTAAAAAAGATAAATATATAGATGTATCTCATTTGTGGAATAAAAATAAGTTCGGTCCAAATGTAGAAAAAATTGATAAAATTAAAATAACTAAAGAGTTTATGTGGCTTGCTGGAATGTATGTAACTGAAGGCAGTAGTTACAGAGGGGGAATAAAGTTTTCTTTATCTTTAAAAGAGTTAGATTATGCAGAAAAAATAGTTAAAATTATTGAAAAATTATTTAATAAGAAAGCTAGATTATTTCATCCAAAAACAAGAAAAAACTCTTTAGAAGTTACAGTTTCTAGTACAAATTTACAATATATTTTTGAAAACTTATTTAGTAAGGGCGCTGAGAATAAATCTTATCCCTATTGGTTCAACTACCTAAGATTAGATTTAAGAGAGTCACTATTTAATGGTTTAATGGATGGTGATGGTTGCTATAGCCATGGTACATATGACACAGTTAGCAGTAATCTCGCAAATGAAATACTAGACTTAGCAATATCACTTCACAAGTTACCAACATGTAGAGTATATGAAGCTCACATAGATAAAGATGGAACTAATCATAAAAAAAGTTATACAATTTATTTTAAAAAACGAGAGTCAATTGAGAGCTTTTATGAAAAAATAGATGGGATTACTTATCTTTTTAGTAGAGTCAAAGAGATTCAAAATATTGGAAGTGAAGAATTAGTTTATGATATAACAGTTGAAGATGAAAAACATACTTTTTTATCTAAGCATTTTGCAGTTGGAAACTGTGGGGTTGGCGGAGATAGTGTTAGTTTTGTTATGGAGTATGAGAAGCTTAATTACCCAGAAGCACTAGAAAAACTAGCATCATCTTATAACTTTTCACTTTCTTATACAGATAACAAACACAACAAACCTCGCTCACAACTTATGGACAGAGTCAATGAGTGGTATCAAAATTTGCTCACTTCCAAACAAACAGCATTGCAGTATATAAAAGAGAGAGGTATTTATGAGGGTAGTGTTGAGAAGTTTGGTCTAGGCTACGCTCCTGATTCAAATGCAACTATCAACTTTATAAAATCTCAACTTTTTAACATGAGTGAAGCGGTTGAGATGGGTGTAGTTGGATTTGATGGTGGGAGAAACTTTGCTAGATTTATAGAGAGAATCACTTTCCCTATCCACTCCGCAAATGGTTCACTTGTTGGTTTTGGTGGTAGAACGATTACTGGACATCAAGCAAAGTATGTAAACTCTCCAGAGACCCCGCTTTTTAATAAATCTCGCCTTTTGTACGCTTATCATCATGCAAGACAAGATATATACAAAAAAAAAGAGATTGTTATCACCGAAGGGTATCTTGATGTTATTATGTTGCATCAAGCAGGCTTTACAAATGCAGTTGCTACTTTAGGAACAGCTTTAACCCAAGAGCATTTACCACTTTTGAGAAAGGGTGAGCCAAAGATTATAATGGCTTATGATGGAGACAAAGCAGGTCGTGCAGCAGCTCTTAAGGCTGCGAGACTTCTTAGTGCCTCTGGATTTGATGGTGGTGTTATTATCTTTGGGGGTGGACTTGATCCCGCTGATATGGTAAACAATGGAGAGGTTGAGATTTTAAATGAGATGATAAGAGCTCCAAAACCATTTATAGAGTTTGTTTTGGAAGAGATTTTAAGTAACTATAATCTTAATAACCCAAAAGAAAAAGAGAGTGCTATGCATGATGCTATCGGCTACTTAAAAACACTTTCTGCAATTTTACAAGAGGAGTATAAGTCTTACTTAGCTTCTCGCTTAGGCGTTAGTCCATCTTTTATAAGGTTAACAAACACTACACAAACTAATTTTAATCAAAATAACACACCAATTCAGCCAAGTACACACAAAGATATGTGGGAGCTAAGTTTGATAAAAACAGTTATAGAGTACCCTGATTTTATTGACCAAATCTTAGATGTTCTTGACCCATCTCTTTTACAGTTTCATTCACAAGAGTTTAAGTTTGCACTGCAAGGAAAAACAGATCTTCCAGAACTAATGGCAATTTTAGTAGATGAGAACATAAAACCACTAGAGAGTGAAGATGCACTAAAAGCTGAACTTATTACCTTCTTAACAAAACATTATGAGAGGGAGTTAAAAAAAGTAAATATGCAAACCACTATCTCTTTTGAGGAAAAAGCTTTTTACATCCGTAAATTTCGTGGAAAGATTGCTGCATTAAAACGGGGTGAGTTGGCATAAATAAAACATTTTTATTTTTTGGCTATACTATTAAACATAAAAAAATAAGGATACTTATGGCTGGTGTACATTTTTCTTTCGATAATTTTAAACAACTTATTAGTTTAACGATTGGTCTTGCTGAGAGACTTGATGAAAACCGCGCTGAGAGTTTTACTATTTTGTATTGTAATTTTGAAGATTTCTCAAACGAATTGATTGACTCCTCTTTAGAACAAGTGCTTAGAACTTCGGATGCCATTTCATGCTTTGGAAAAGAGTACTTTTTTATATTGCCACATACTGATAAGTATGGAGCTAATGTTGTTGGTAGGATGTTTAGTGAGTTTTTTGCTAAAGAGATTGAAATATCTGTTGTGAGTTATCCTGTTGATGGAGAGACACCAAAGGCTTTGATTGAAGAGTTGCAAAATAATGTAAGCCGTGTTCATAAATATGATTTGAATTACTTAGATTAACATATGGTGAGGAGATGTTAAGCCGTCCGTCATTCCAAACTTGATTTGGAATCTAGTTGCTTACTTCCACAAAAGATTAATTTTTTTTATAAAAAGAGAGAGCAGCCTCTATCTTTTGCTCTTTGCTTAACTTTTTATCGCATACAAATCGACAAATAACTCTTACAGTTTTTTCTTTTTTTTCAACTTTATTGGCAGTATTAAATATAGAGAGGTCAAACTGCTTAGGTTCTGGAGATTCAAAGGGACTCTTGGCAAAGAGTACAAAAGGTAGAAGTAAAAAAAGTATTTTATTCATCATAAGGCAATACGCTTAAAAGCTGTATCGCACTCCAACTTGTATATTGTGAAGCGTTTTATGTTTTAACTCGGATGATTGAGTGGCAGTTTTAACAGTAGTAGCGTGGTTTAAAAACAAACATTGATAGTTCACATACAGAGAAACAATCTCATATCCATCATATATACCTCCAACCTGCGTTCCTCCAAAAAATGAATCACTTTTGTTGCTAGCATTTGTTGTTGAGTTGTCAAGTGGATTTCTATTCCATGTGAGTTGAGAATAGCCTCCCAACACTCCAACATACGGAGTAAAATTATTAAATGGGGTGAATTTATAGCTTATAGATGTGTAGTAATTATCAAATAACACATCTTTTGTATCTACTCGTAAGTATCCAGCACTAAGCACGAAGCTCTCTTTTAGATGAAGTCCTATACTAAGGTCGTAGCTAATACCCTGTTCCTTTGGTAAAAACAAATCAATTTGACCAGAATTACTTACAGGAGCAGAACTATAACCAAAAGCAAAACCTACGAAATATTTTTTATCATTTTTGGAGCTCTGGGTTGTCTGAGCCACTTTTTTAGTTTTTTTATAGCTTTGCAGCTCTTTATTTGTTTTTACTATTTTGGCATAAGGATAGTATCGTTTAACTTTTCTAAGAGCATTTTTTGCAGATTTGTTATTTGCGTAAGGTCCACTATAGACTATATATTTTGTTTTTGTGGTTCTGTGAGTTGTTTTTTGACCAAGTTTACTAAGAGTATATTTAATCTTCTTTAGTTTATTTACATTAGTGGTATTGGTAACTTTTATGTAAGTAAATGAGGCATATGAAACAGTTGGTATTAGTAAAGAAAGTAAAAAAATAAAAGCAATATACCTCATATATTAATCCTGTTTTATATAATTCAAAAATCTAAATCGACCAAATTCTATCTTTATTTAATTAAAATGGAATAAAATGTGCTAGATATACATTATATATAAATTATTTAAGGGGAAGTTATTTTGAAAACTAGCATAAAACTAGCATTTTTTAGTTTTCTTCTTATCTTTTTAGCAGCATGTGAAGAGTCCAGCTTTTTGGAGTCACAAGAGGATAATGTCTCTTTTGGCGG
>JALSLJ010000010.1 GCA_026988315.1 Sulfurimonas sp.
CATCTCCTTTGAATAAAGAGTAGTAAAGTGTTCCTTGAAATGTATCTCCTGCCTCAAGCATCAACGAGTTTTCTTTTTCTGCTCTTAATTCATTTAATTTTGTAACTAGCCTAGGGTATCCACCAGCGTCATAGTATGTTTTAACACCATCTGCAGTGTAAAAACTAAGTTCCTCACTATCTAAATGTGAATGGGTGTCATTTAAGTGGAAAATTGAGAGTTTGTAGTTAGAAACCTCGATTATAGGTTCTTCTGTTGTTTGAACATTGTCATTTGTTTGAACATTGTCATTATCATCATTATTTGAACACCCAGAAAAACTAAGTGCCATAATTGCTGATATACTGAAAGCTAAAAATTTTTTCGAAACCATAAATCACCCTTTTTATATTAATGTTAATGGAATTTTATAGATACAATATTTCACAATCAATACAAAAGGGCTACAAATAAGTTGCAATTTATTTTCAGTAAAATTTGAAATTTGTTAGATTAAAGCTTGAATTTGGTATAATCCACATTATTTTAAACATATAAAAGGATAATTTTTGAACCTCTTAAATCTTTTTTCTCGAAACTCGACAACGAAACAACAGCCAACAAAAAGTGAAGCTCCAGCCCATTGGATAAAATGTAAATCTTGTCAATCCTTAATGTATTACAAAGAGGTTGAAAATCAAAACTATGTGTGTCCTAAATGTGGGTACCACATCAGAATAGGCGTAGATGAAAGAATTAAACTCTTAGCTGACGAGGGAACTTTTGTAGAGTTTGATGCAAACTTAAAACCTGTCGATCCACTAAAATTTGTTGATAAAAAATCATATGCAAAGAGGATAGAAGAGGGGTATAAAAAGACAGGTAGAAGCTCGTCTGTAGTGAGCGGAGAATGTCAAATAAATGGCACATCTACGCAGATTGTTATTTTTGATTTTGCATTTATGGGTGGCTCTTTAGGTTCCGTAGAGGGTGAAAAAATTGTTCGTGCAGTAAACCGTGCAATAGAAAAAAAAGAGGGACTGATAATCATTAGTGCGAGTGGTGGTGCTAGAATGCAAGAGAGTACATTCTCTTTAATGCAAATGAGCAAGACATCCGCAGCATTGGCAAAATTAGCTAAACATAATTTAGTGTATATTTCAGTTCTAACTGATCCTACTATGGGTGGAGTAAGTGCTTCTTTTGCAACACTAGGAGATATAATTATTGCTGAACCAGGTGCACTCATAGGCTTTGCAGGACAGAGAGTTATTAAACAAACTATTGGTTCTGATTTACCAGATGGCTTTCAGCGTGCAGAGTTTTTACTTGAAAAAGGTTCCGTTGATATGGTTGTCAATAGAAATGAACTGAAAAATACTCTATCTGATCTTTTAGCACTTCTAAAAGTAAGCTAGGTATTATGAGATTATATGCTCTTTGCGATCAAGAACTTTTAGATAAAAATCACATCTCCTTAGAAGATTTTATTGAGATTGCAAAAAAAGATAATGCAGAGATAATTCAGTATAGAAATAAAACAGCAGATATAGATTTTATAAAGCAGCAACTTATTGCAATTAGAAAACTTTATGATGGCTTCTTGATAGTAAACGACACTTATGAATTGATAGAATTTTGTGATGGTGTTCATCTAGGTCAGGAAGATCTAAAAAAAATCGATTCTGATATTGGCAAGGCAATTAAAATACTCAGAAGCGTTGTTACAAGTGAGAAGATTTTAGGTATATCAACACATAACGAACAAGAGGTACTCAGAGCGAATGAACTGGATTTAAATTATATTGGTTTAGGTGCATATAGAGGTACTAATACAAAAAAAGATATTAGTGTAGTCTTGGGTGATAGCATTGATAGTATAGCTTCAAAATCAAAGCATCTCGTTGCAGCAATCGGTGGTGTAAAAAAGAGCGATAGATTCCATAATATCACTTATCATGTTATAGGTAGCGGATTGTTAAAATGAACATAGATATTATCTCTGTTGCAAAAAAAGAGCGTTCAACTTATGACCCTTTGTATAAAGAGTTAAAAAAAATGATTTCTCGCTTTGCAAAAGTTGAAGAGATTGAACTTTTTCCAAAGGATGTAGCAAAATCACACACTATTTCACCAGAAGCCTCAAGGCAGGCATATACAAGGGCTTTAGAACCATACTTGTGTAAGGGTTTTTGTGTAAGTTTACACCCTGATGGAAAATTAATCGATAGTTATGAGTTTAGTAAGCTTTTAAATGATAGAATGTCCATTAAATTTTTTGTTGGTGGAGCTTATGGCTTTGAAGATAGCTTTTTAAAAAAGAGTGACGCTGTTATAAGTTTAGGAAATATTACTATGAGTCATAAAATAGCAAAGGTTGTTTTGCTAGAACAGATCTATAGAGGTTTTTCTATTTTAAGTAATCACCCATATCATAAGTGAGGAAAGTAAGTGCAAGCAAGTGAATTAAATTATTTTAAAGAAATTTTAGAGAGTCGAAAAACACAAATAACGAAAAATATTTCAGGTGTTAATGAAGAGTTGGATCAGTTAAATGCGTTGGAACTGAACGATGAGGGTGATCATGCATCAGTAAATAACAACTCCATGGTTGAGAGCGCTATAGTTTCTCAGCAATCTCAAGAGCTACATGAGATAAATATTGTATTAGGAAAAATATCTACTGGTGAATATGGGATATGTGAAATGTGTGAAGATCCTATTGGATTTCAAAGACTAAAAGTTAAACCACATGCTATTTATTGTATAGACTGTAGAGAGATAGTAGAGAAGTCAAAATAATTAAAGGAAATAATATGTACATAAAGCGATACACAATAGCAACGATAATATTTGTAATTTTACTTGGATGGTATGTTTATGCATTTATCACTCAAGATAGTTTTGCTATAGATTTTTTTGGTATTCCATTGCCATCTTTATCTATCGCTTTGTGGGTTGTTATACCAGTAGTGCTCCTTTATATTGCGAGTGTATTGCATATCTCTTTTTACTCATTAATGGGAAGCTTTAAACTTCGTAAGTATGAAAAAGATTATGAAAAACTTTTAGAATCAATAATTGATGCGTATCTAGGCAAAAATAACAGAAACCATATGTTTAAAACTCCTAGATATAAGCTTTTAGGCTCTTTGATTGATAATAGTAAACTCTTTCTAAATCAAACCTTTGAACCTAATACATCTAATGAAAAACTAAATGGTGTAATTAAACTTATTGAAGATATCAAAAAAGGTGAAGTTGTTGATCTTAAAAAGTATTCGCTAGAGGCAGAAAATACTTTAGTTATGCAAAACAATAGAAATAGATATAAAAAAGGGGAAATTAGTGCAGAAGATATTCTAAGTAATGCAACTAAGTATGCAAGGAGTTTATGCGAAGAGGTTTATGCAGACTTTGTGAAAACTTCCCCTCTGTATGCTATAGAAAAATACAAAGAATCTTTGACTAAAGAATCACTTTTTTCTATATTATCAAGAGTTAATGCTAGTGAAAATACTTTAGAGGTGTCAAATGAAGCATTAATTTCTCTTTTTAATTGCGTAGAGCTAGATACAAAAGATTATGTAAAAATTTCTATAGCTTTATCAAAACAGATGATTCCAGAACAAAGAATAAAGCTTTTTGAGATGCTTAGTGAAGATAAAGAAGAGGTAACTGATGCTTACCTGTTTACACTTTTTGATTTAGAGATGTTAGCGCCAGCAGATGAAATTTTAGAAAATTCACAACCTGAAGAGTATTTAAAATTTAAAGCATACAGAGCTCTAAAAGAGTGCAATAAACACTTTAATATTAATTTATTTATCTAAAATAATCTTGATGTTAAAAAAATTATCGTTTGATGAACCTCTTTATGTGCTAGCCCCTTTAGCAGGCTTTACTGATTTACCATTTAGAAGTGTAGTAAAAAAGTTTGGTGCGGATTTAACTGTGAGTGAGATGTTAAGTTCAAATGCACTTGTACATGGCTCAATAAAAACACTGCATATGTTAGAAAAAAATCCAAATGAAAATCCTTACTCCGTTCAGATAGCGGGATCAAATGTAGATATTGTCAAGGGTGCAGTTGAGATATTGAACAATCAAGATGGGATCGATATTATTGATCTAAATTGTGGATGTCCTGTTCCAAAAGTTGTAGGTAATGGAAGTGGAAGTTCACTACTTTTAAATCTACCACTTATGGGTGATATAATAAAAACTATCAAAGAGACCTCAAACAAAAGTTTAACAAGCGTTAAAATACGACTTGGATTTGAAGAAAAAAATCATATAGCCATTGCAAAAATGGTAGAAGAGAGTGGCGCTGACTTTATCGCAGTGCATGGTAGAACTCGTGCTGGAAAATTTAAAGCACCTGTTGATTACGATGCAATAAAAGAGATAAAAGAGGCTATAGGCATCCCTGTTATTGCAAATGGTGATATCGACTCGTATGAGAAAGCAAAGTGGGTTTTAGAGCATACTGGTGCGGATGGTATTATGATTGGAAGAGGGGCAGTTGGCGCACCTTGGATTTTTCACCAATTAAAAAGTGGCTCATCAGATATTAGTAATGAGATAAAACATGATATAATAATGGAGCATTTTGATAAGATGATAGAGTTTTACGGACAAAGGGGTGTTTCTATCTTTAGAAAACATACTCATACCTACTCCAAAGGCTACAGGGGTGCTTCTGCTCTTAGAAATAAAGTAAATCATATTGATGATATTTCTGAATATAGGGGAGTGATAGATCACTTCTTTGCAAATAGTGAAATACTTTAAAGGCACATGGTGTATATTATGTTAGATATCAGCGAATCCATAAAAAAATTAGATGAGAGTGATATATCTGACAATATACTTCATTATGACTATAATACAAAGCATCTCCTTTCTTTAATTGAAAAAGGTGCTGATAAAGATGATCCGTCTTATTTGAGCTCTTATCGCTCTTTTGAAGGGGAGGTGTTTGAAAACTTTATTTACGAAAAGCTTTTACGCTATGTGGAACAAAGCAATGAAGTAGAAAAGTTTATTTTAAAAGGTTATCATCAAAATAAACAAAAAGCATATGCGAATACCCTCTCAATTAGTGAAAAACAACAGATAGTTTACAGAACAAAGAGTAGAGAAATTAGTGAATTTGACGCTATGATTTTTACAAAGACAGAACTTTATTTTGTTGAAATGACTCTTGTTAAATCTGTAATAAAATTACGCAAAAGACTCAGAAAGAAAAAAGCTCTTTTAGAGATTATATTTCCCAACTATGAGATAAAAGCACTTATTATACTTAATGATGGTGCAACGGGAACGAAGCAGTTTCCTCCTTATTGTAAGGTTTGGTTTACAGGTTCATATTCTGCTCAAAATGTACTTGACTATATTATTAACCCACAAGATAGACAGTTAAAACCAAAACTTAAAATAAAATCTAAAAAAATGGTTGAAGCTCACACTCTTAAAACACACCCTTTTAGATACTACAACACAATGTCTTGGATCACAAAAACATTAAGAAGTCATAAGACACATATAGTAGATATGCAGTTTTTAATGAATTTTAAAATTCAAAGGTATCATGATTTATATAATAAATTTTACATTGGTTATTTAAGGGTTGATGAGGCTAAAGACTTGCTTAGTTTGGAAGGTGATTATAATGAAGAGCAAAGAGTTATAGTGGCACTGGAGAAAAAACACTCCAATGAGATAGTTTTAACTTATTACATACAATTTGCCCGTAAAAATCTGTTTTTATACTCTTTTGATGATGATGAAATGATAACAAAAGAGAAAAAAGACCCATATGGAATCACTGTAACGGAAGTTTTTCATATGAATAAAATGATGGATGAGAAATATGAACTTAGTATTTCAAACATTAACACAATAAAAAAACTTTTAAACTTTAAAAGATAAACTGCTAAAACTTCTTGTTAAGTGTTAGTGTAAGAGAGGGTAGCAGCTTTTTCTTTATATATTTCGAGAGGTTCTTTCTCTTCATGAGTATTATCTAAAAAATCATCTAACTCTTTATGCCTAGTTTGTAAAATTGTTTCAAAGTCTTTTTGATTAGTTGGCTTATTATCTCTAAATTTATCAAGTAAAATATTACTTTTTCCCATTAAAACAAGATAACTCTCCTCTCCAAAATCAAGCATAACTACACTATTTTCGTTATTGATAGATTTTTGAAATCTTATACTCACTTCATTGGAAGTGTTGTTTTGAGTATTTGGTACGGGAGGAATGGTCTCTTTAGTTTCTTTAAAAAGCCATGAATTTTGTTGCTGTGGTGTAGTTGGAGTAACTTTTTTTCTTATAAAAAATAAGATGAGTATTCCAATAATTAATATAGCAATAACTATATAATAACTTTGATTCATATCATCTGTGCGTTTTGTCGGTAAGTTTGAAAGTGGATTTTCACTTTTGAGTTTTGATTCATTTGAACTTTTTGCTATACGGTCAGTAAATCTAAGTCTTAGTCCGTAAGAGTCGGATGTTTTAGAGGCTATAAGCTTTACAGACGATGGAACAGATGCTACGATTTGTGTGTATCCAGACATAGGAGTTATTGAGAGCGAATGCAAAAACTTTGAAGATAGTTGTTTAATTTTTGATGATTCTATAGAGGTGTCTTGTAGTTTAATAATGATTTTAGATGGGGTTGAGCTTTGCTTAATTACACCTTCATAAGGGGTGTCAAAAGTTATCATCACATCAGCTCTGTCTGTTCTGTCATAAATATTATAACTTAATATTTTAGAACTAAAAAGAGTAAGAGGGAGTAAAAATATAAGTAGATATTTAATCATAGTCTCTCTTTTGAGAGGTAGTATAAAACTGCACTCGAATCTAAAACTTCATTGATACGGATTGCAAGGTTTTTCTCATATACCATAACCTCACCTTTGCCTAGTATGCGACCATTTACATATGATTCAACACTTTCACCAGCTGGTTTTTTAAGGTCAATGACTGAGCCTTTTTCAAGTTTCAAAATCTCAGCAACAGTAAGTTCTGTTTCACCTAAATCAGATATAAATTCAACTTCCATATCAAGAAGACCAGAGTAATCCATCCATGAAAGCTCTTTTAGTTCATCAAAGTGAGTTTCCTCTTTGTTGTTAAATAATTTATTCATTTAGTTCCTTGATTGCAATAATCATCTCATCACTTTCAACTTGAAGTATTTTAATTGCATCATATTCAAAGTTGAATGTATCTATTTTAAGAAAATGAGGGGTATTAATCGTGTACTGATCCTTGCCTAATTCCTCTGCGATTACCTTAGCACTTCCAACTATAAGATTTACAGTTTCGAGCATCATATCAATTAGTGTTTCCTCATCGCTTTCATCTTCTTCTAAAAATATTTTTGTTACCCTTTGCACAAACTTATGATTTGCAGCGAGGTAAACTCTGTGTTTTGTATTATCCTCTTTATCTATATCGATATAAGCAATAAGTGTTCTCTCTTTAGAAGCTGAGTCTTTTAGCTCATACGGAAGACGAATTTGATGTGCACAAAAATTTTCACTTGCTTTTATTATAGTTTCTAACATTTATCATAGCCTTTAGTTTAGAGTTGATTATACTTTATTGAATCTCAAAGTAAAGTTAAAACCATTTATATAAAACTACTATAAAGCCTTAAAAGAGTATAATTGCTAAAATTTAATAGTGGTTATTGTATGGTCGAGTTGATATTACTTGGGTCTGGTGTTGGTGTTTTATCTGGATTTTTTGGTATTGGTGGAGGAACTATTTTGGTCCCTATTTTACTAATGTTAGGATTCGAGACCAAATCAGCCATAGGTATATCAGTTATTCAAATGGTATTTAGCTCTATTTATGGAAGTTATCTCAATAACAAAAAAGGTACATTAGATGTGCCAATGGTAGGTGTTATTGGTATTGGTGGTTTCTTAGGGGCACTTCTAAGTGGTGGCATTGCATCGTACTTTGATGATACAACATTAGAACTGATCTTTTTAAGTTTTTCTGTTTTTGCATTGGTGAGGATGTTTTTTAAGACTAAAGAGCATAGAGACCAAAGAGAGATTAGTAAGAGTTTGCTTTTTCTCATTGGTATTGTTTTAGGTGCTATAAGTATGACTATTGGTGTTGGTGGCAGTATTATATTGGTGCCAATTTTAGTAGGGTTTTTACATGTTCCATTAAAAAAAGCAATTTCGGCTGGTTTGTTTTTTGTAGTTTTTTCATCTATTGCAGGTTCTATTTCTCATATTGCACTTGGGGGTGTTGATTATGAGAGTGGCATTATTATTGGTTTAGCATCTTTAGTAGGTGTTTTTATTGGGATTCACTTAAAAGATAAAGTGGATTCAGTTTTACAAAGAAAGCTATTAATAGGATTTTACTTGTTAGTGGTTGTATATTTAACTCAGAGAATATTTTTATAAAAGGTTTTAAGTGAAGAAAAAAGATGTGATAAAAATAACAGGTGCTCGTGAAAATAATTTAAAAAATATAAGTTTAACTATCCCTAAGAATGAACTAGTAGTAATGACAGGTATTAGTGGTAGTGGTAAATCAACCTTGGCTTTTGACACACTCTACGCAGAGGGTCAAAGACGATATATGGAGTCACTTTCCTCTTATGCACGGCAGTTTCTTGATCGTGTAGGAAAACCTGATGTTGATAAGATAGAGGGACTAACTCCCGCTATTGCTATAGATCAAAAAACAACAAGTAAAAATCCTCGTTCTACTGTTGGTACAATTACGGAGATATATGATTACTTTAGACTTTTATATGCTCGTGTTGGTGTACAGCATTGCCACAAGTGTAAGAAAGTTATTTCGCAGATGTCAGCTTCAGATATTATTGGAGAGGTGCATAAACTTCCTCAGGGGGCTAAACTTGTCCTTTTAGCCCCTTTGGTTCGTGAGAAGAAAGGAAGCTATGCAGATTTGTTAGAATCATTAGTCCATAAGGGCTATGTCCGTGCAATGATAGATGGTGTTATGGTGAGACTTGATGAAGAGATTGAACTTGGTAAAACTAAGAAGCATACCATTAAGGTTGTTATAGACAGGGTTGTTGTGAAGCCTGAAAATAAAGAGAGAATTGCAGCAGATGTTGAGAAAGCTTTAAAAGAGAGTTATGGTGAATTAGAGATAGAGATACTCAATTATGAAGAGTTAGGTTTAAAGATTCATCAGATTCATTATAGTGAGCATAATGCTTGTTTTGATTGTAAGATAAGTTTTGACCCGCTAGAACCACTTTCGTTCTCATTTAACTCACCTAAGGGTGCCTGTTCTGAGTGTGATGGACTAGGCCTTCGTTATGCACTTGACCACGATAAAATCATAGATATTGACTTGCCAGTTGAAAAAGGTGCAGTAAAAATAGTTTACGGCTTTAACAAGGGTTATTATTTTACATTTTTAAAAGGTTTTTGCGCTCATAACGGAATAGATATAACAGTTCCATACTCTGAGTTACCAGAGCATCAGAAAAAAGCTATTTTACATGGAAATCCAGAGGAAGTTACTTTTCTTTGGAAAAAACATGAGGTAAAAAGAGTGTGGCCTGGAATCATAAGAATAGCTTACGATATGTTTAAAGATGAAAAAGAGTTAGCAGATTATATGAGTGAAAAAGTTTGTAATATTTGTGATTCTCATAGACTAAAAAGGGAATCTTTAGCTGTTAGAGTAGGGCAAAAAGGTATTGCAGAACTACTTGATATGCCAATTGCTACAACTTATGAATGGTTTGCAAACGAAGAGAATTTTAAATATTTAGATGACCAAGATACTCAAGTAGCCAAGCCTATACTAAATGAAATCAGAGAGCGTTTATACTTCCTATTTGATGTTGGACTAGGGTATATCACTTTGGGGCGGGATGCTAGAACTATTAGTGGTGGTGAAGCTCAAAGAATCCGCATAGCATCTCAAATAGGTAGTGGATTAACAGGTGTTTTATATGTTTTAGATGAGCCAAGTATCGGACTTCATGAGAGAGATACAAAGAAATTGATTCGTACTCTTAGAAGTTTACAAGAAAAAGGCAATAGCGTCATAGTTGTTGAGCATGACAAAGAGACTATAGAAAATGCTGATTTTATTATTGATATTGGTAAAGGTGCCGGAAAATTTGGTGGTGATGTTGTTTTTGCTGGAACATTAGAGAAGCTTAAAAAAGCTAAGACCTTGACTGCTGATTACCTTTATGGAAGAAAAAAGATAGAGTACTTTTACAGAAGAATGCAAGATAAATATATTGAAATTAATAATGTAACTTTAAATAATATAGAGAATTTAAGTGTAAAAATTCCGCTGAATAACTTTGTGTGTATCACCGGTGTAAGTGGGAGTGGAAAAAGTTCACTTATGCTTCAAACACTTCTTCCAACTGCTAGAGAGCTTCTTAATCATGCAAGGAAAGTTAATAAAGTTGCAGGAGTAGAGATTACAGGACTAGAACATGTAGATAAAGTAATTTACCTTGATCAAAGTCCAATAGGAAGGACTCCGAGAAGCAATCCAGCAACTTATACAGGTGTTATGGATGAGATTAGAAATCTTTTTTCACAAACAAAAGAGGCTCAAATTAGAGGATATACCACTTCAAGGTTTAGTTTTAATGTGAAGGGTGGTAGATGTGAGAAGTGTCAGGGTGAGGGTGAGATTAAAATAGAGATGCATTTTTTGCCGGACATCATGGTGAAGTGTGACTCCTGTAATGGACAAAGATATAATCAACAAACATTAGAAGTGTTATATAAGGGCAAAAGTATTGCTGATGTACTTGCTATGAGTGTCGATGAAGCGTTTAAATTTTTTGAACCAATTCCTAAAATAAATTTGAAAATGAAAACTATAGTGGATGTTGGACTTGGCTATATATCTCTTGGTCAAAACGCTGTAACACTCTCTGGTGGTGAGGCACAGAGAATTAAACTAAGCAAAGAGTTGAGCCGTAAAGACACTGGAAAAACTTTATACATTTTAGATGAACCAACAACAGGGCTTCATTTCGCAGATGTTGATAGACTTACAAATGTTCTCCATCAGTTTGTAGAATTAGGTAATAGTATGTTAATTATAGAGCATAATTTAGACATGATTAAAAATGCTGATTATATTATAGATATGGGTCCTGAGGGTGGTTCTGGCGGTGGTCTTATTATCGCTGAGGGTTCACCAGAAGAGTTGGCTGCAACTTATGAAAAGACAGGTAGCTTTACCGGTGAGTATTTAAAAGCAGAATTAGCCTTACATAAAGCATAATACAAATGTAAGTGATTTTTTTATGTTATAATCAATCAATAAACTTTAGGGGCTGATGATGGATTTGTCTTATAATATTTTAATTGTTGATGATGTGAGTGATAATATAAAAGTCGCTATGAATATTCTCAAAGAAAATAACTATAATTTTTCATTTGCAATGGATGGTAAGCAAGCTTTAGAAATTGTAAAAACAAAAGAGTTTGACTTGATTTTGCTCGATATAATGATGCCAGAATTGAATGGATTTGATGTTATAAAAATTTTAAAAAAAGATACTAAAACTAAAGATATTCCAGTAATTTTTTTAACAGCAAAAGCAGATATAGACTCTATGAGTAAAGGCTTTGAACTTGGTGGGGTTGATTATATTACAAAACCTTTTCATCCATCTGAACTTATCTCGAGAGTAGTAACCCACTTAGAGCTTTATCGCTCTAAAAAAATATTAAAACACAATAATCTTGATCTTAATGTTAAAATAAAGCAAAATGAACAAAGATACCTCACAGAGCTTGAAACTAGTCAAATAGAGCTTATCCATACCTTGACAGAGCTTATGGAGTCAACATCTGATGAAACTGGAAAGCATATAAAAAGAGTTGCCCAAATATCAAAGCTTTTAGCATCCCTTCACAAAAGTGTTAGCGATGATGAGGCTATAGAGATATATAATGCTTCTCCTATGCATGATATTGGTAAAATAACAATTGACAAAGAGATTTTAGAAAAACCTTCAAGACTTAGTGAAGAAGAGTTTGTTGCAATGAAAAAGCATACTACAAATGCGCATCATTTTCTTAAAAGATCAAAAAGAAAACTTATAAAAGCGGCAGATATCATAGCTTATCAGCACCATGAAAAATGGAATGGTTCAGGTTATCCTCAAGGTTTAAAAGGTGAAGAGATTCACATATATGGACGCATTGTAGCTTTAGCAGATGTTTTAGATGCTTTAACACACAAAAGAATATATAAAGACTCATGGAGCTTTGAAGAGGCAAGAAAGTATATAGTTACACATAAAGGCACGCAGTTTGATCCATACCTTATAGAGATATTTGAAGAAAATATTGAGAGTTTTAGAAAAATAATTGAGAGTTGAAATGAGGTCATTTATAAAGTTGGCTTTATTGCTATATTTAAGTAGCTCTTTTTTATTTTCCTCAGTTGATTTTACAAAAGATGAAAAAGTGTGGATAAAAAATAATCCTATAGTAAAGTTTGGTGCTGATTATAGATGGCCACCTTTTGATTTCATAGATGCAAATGGCAACCATACAGGGCTTTCTTCTGAGTATCTAAAGCTTATCTCTAAAAAAAGTGGTTTAAGGTTTGAAATTGAGACAGGTGTATGGGCTGATGTACTTAATAATATGAAAGATAAAAAGTATGATGGTTTAACATGTGCAGTTGAAACTGATGAGAGAAAAAAATACTTAAAATTCACTACACCATATCTATCTGTACCTATGGTAATAGTCACGAAAAAAAATTTCAAAGGGATAGAAAATATTGAGAGTCTTTACGGCAAAACAGTATCAATAAACAAAGGCTCGTATATTCATGAGTGGCTAAGAACGAAGTATCCTCAAATAAATCTACATCTAACAAACTCAAATGAAACATCTTTAGAGGCTATCTCTTTAGGTGAAGCAGATGCTTATGTTGGCAACCAAGCTGTTGCAACTTTTATAATGAACAAAAATCTATTAACAAATTTGACAATAGCAAAAAGATTAAAAGGTTTTGATACGGCGATAAGCATCGCAATTGACCGAGATAATATGAAGCTATTTAATATAATTCAAAAAATTTTAAATAATATAACTCCTCAAGAACATCAAGCCATAAAACAAAAGTGGAATAAAAGCAAAGAGTTCAAAGATGAACTTTTAAGTTTTACAAAAGAGGAACAAAAGTGGATACAAGAGCATAAAACTATAAAATATGTGATTGATAATCAATGGAGACCAATAGAATATATATCTAATGATACACAAGAGCATAAAGGAATCACTAGCGAATATATAAATATAATCTCTAAAAAAACAGGTATAAATTTTAAGTTAATAGCTACTGATTCTTGGATGCAAAGTGTAAATCTTATAAACAAAAAAGAGGCTGATATGTACTCTTGTGTATCGATAACAGATGAGAGAGAAAAAGTTGTCAATTTTACAAATCATTATTTAAAATTTCCACAAGTTTTTGTTACAGATAGAGATGTGAATTATATATCTGAGATAGAAGAGTTGTACACAAAAACTATAGTTTTAATAGATGGATATTCCATAACCACAACTATAGAAAAAGAGCATCCAGAAATCAAAATAATTAAGGTAAAAAATATTAAAGAGGCCTTTAATCTTTTAACTAAAGGGGAGGCGTATGCTTATATAGACAGTCTTCCTGTTGCTAGTTACTACATACAAAAAGATGGATATTCCAATCTTAAAATATCAGGTATGAGTCATTATGATTTTAAATTTAGAATTGCAATGAGAAATGATTGGAGTGATCTGGGGATAGATATAATTAACAAAGCCTTAGGCTCAATAACAGAAGAACAAAAGAGTGAAATATATAATAAATGGCTTCATGTAAAGTATGATAAAGAGGTTGATTATACTCTGCTATGGCAGATAGCTGGAATTTTTGTGTTTTTTATCCTCTGGTCATTATACTGGAATGCAAGACTCTCATCAGAGGTAAAAAAAAGAAAGCTCGCTCAGGTTGAACTTTTAAAAATAAATAAAAAACTAAAAATAGCTACAAGTAAGGCAGAAGCAGCTTCAAAAGCAAAGTCTGATTTTTTATCAAACATGAGTCATGAGATACGAACACCGATGAATGCAATTTTAGGTTTTGCAGAACTTTTAGATAGTCAAATAGAGGATAAAAAACAAAAATCTTTTATAAAAACAATTAGAAATGCAGGTGAAACTTTACTTTTTTTAATTAATGATATACTAGATTTATCTAAGATAGAATCTGGAAAATTAGAGATAGTAAAAAACAGAGTAAATATTAAAAAATTGTTCGAAGAGAGCATAAATATTTTTAAACTCCAAGCAGAGCAAAAAGGGCTGAAGTTAGAGTTGATAATTGATGAAAATATACCTAAATCTTTACTTTTAGACTCCTTTAGAGTTAAAGAGATAGTTATTAACCTAATTGGAAATGCCATAAAGTTTACTGAACATGGGTATATAAAGATTATTGTTTTAGTTGATGATGTTTATGAGCATAAGAGTAAGGTGGATCTTACGATAAAAATAAAAGATAGTGGCATAGGTATAGAAAAATCTAGTTTAGAAAAAATATTTAATATATTTGAACAAAGCCAAAATCAAGATGTTAGAAAATATGGTGGGACAGGTTTAGGACTTGCTATTAGTAAAAAACTAGCTATTTTAATGGAGGGAACCTTAGATGTTGAGAGTGAAGTGGGTGTTGGTTCAACATTTATGTTATGCTTAAAAAATATAGATATTGCATCCATTTCAAATGAATATAGTGATAGTAAAATAGCAACAAATTATGATTTTATAAAGTTTAAGAAAGCTGTTTTATTAGTAGTGGATGATGTTGATGAGAATAGAAAATTAGTAAGAGAAAATTTTAATGATACAGAAGTAGAAGTTATAGAAGCTATGAATGGCAACGAAGCGATAGAAGTTATCAAAAAGATAGATGTAGATTTGATACTTATGGATATAAGAATGCCAGTGATGGACGGATATAGTGCAACAAGGCTTATAAAAGAGTTTAGCAAGGTTCCTATTGTCGCTCTGAGTGCTTCTATGATGCAAGATGAATTTAAAAAGCTTGATGGTGGAAGATTTGATGGCTATCTTAGAAAGCCAGTTACAAAAAATGAGCTTTTTAAAGAGGTTTCGAGGTTTTTAGATTATGAAGATATTAGTAGCAAGAAAGAAAAAAATACAGTCTTGAAGATAGCTGATATTAAGGAATTGAGTGATTTTTTAAATAGTGTAGATGTTGAAGTAACTGAACTTTATGAAGATGCTATAAGAACTAACGATTTAAAATTGATTGAAGAATTTACTACAAAATTAGAGGAACTTTCTTTGAAGCACGACATCAAATATATGCTAGATTATAGTGAATTACTTCAAGAAAAATTAGATGCATTTGAGATAAATTCTATAAGTATGATGCTTCAAGATTATAAAAAAAAGATAGAAGAATTAAAATCTAAATTATAGTTTTAAAAACTACAGTATAATTACGAAAAAATAAAGGTTCTATAAATGTCAACATATGTTTTTGGTCATACTAATCCTGATAGTGACTCTATCATTGGAGCTATCTCTCTTGCGTATCTTAAAAATCAACTCGGTGAAGATTGTGTTGCTACTCGTCAAGGCAACATCTCTGCTGAGACAGAATTTATCCTAAATAAATTTGGTGGCAAACTACCAGAGCTAAAAACTTCATATGCTGGTGAAAATGTATATATAGTGGATTTTTCAGATTTAGCTCAAGCTCCAAAGGATATTATGGAAGCTACAATTTTAGGGATTTATGATCATCATAAGCTTGGTGATTTAACAACATCCACACCACTTGAGTGTTGGATAAGACCTATTGGGTGTTCAAACACTATTATTAAAGAGGCTTATGATTATCATGGTATAGAGATTCCAAAAGATATCGCAGGGATGATGTTGTGTGCAATTTTAAGTGACACAGTAATCTTTAAATCACCAACTTGCACAAAGATAGATACTAAAGCTTGTAAAGAGTTGGCAGCTATCGCTGGTATAGAGGATTATAAGGCTTTAGGTATGGAGATGTTTATAGTGAAGTCAGCAGTAGATGGGGCGAGTGCAAGAGAGTTAAATACTCGTGATTATAAAGAGTTTGATATGAATGGAGCTAAAGTGGGTGTTGGACAGCTTGAAGTGGTTGATTTAAGTGTATTTGATGACAAAAAAGATATGTTGTTTGAAGATATGAAAAAGATGAAAGAAACGGAGCAGTTGCATTCGATACTTATACTTTTAACAGACATTATGAAAGAGGGTTCACAGCTTTTAGTGCTAAGTGATGATGCAAGTAAAATAGAAAAAGCATTTGATGTTCAACTTGAAGATTCTCAAGCATGGCTAGACGGAGTTTTAAGTCGTAAAAAACAGGTTATTCCTTTCTTGCAATCACAGTTTTAAAACTACTTTTTCCATATGCAAAGAGCATGTGGAAATTTACTTAGATGAGTGTCTCTTTATTTGATTCTTCAAAAACTATAGCTTTATTTTCTATCTTCATAATTTTGTCACAATATGGAAGAATCCTCTCATCATGTGTTACGGCAATGATAGCCACATTTTGCTCCAATGCTATTTGTTTTAGCATTTTGATAACACTTACAGAGCGTTCACCATCTAATGCGGCAGTGGGTTCGTCTGCTAAAATAATTTCAGGGTTATTTGCTAAGGCACGAGCAATTGCTACCCTTTGGTTTTGTCCACCAGAGAGTTGTGATGACATAGCTTTTGCCTTATCAGCAATGTCAAAATACTCTAAAAGTTCCATCGCTTTAGCTTGAGCATCCTCCTCACTTACACCATTTGATTGAGGGAGTAGGGTAACATTATCTATAACATTTAAAAAAGGTATGAGGTAGTGCGCTTGAAAAATAAAGCCAATTTTTTCTCTGCGAATTCTTCTTGTATCTTTGGTAATCCATTTGTTCTCATATACTTTTTTATCGCCTAGCCAGATGTTGCCGGCACTAGGTTCTTCAACACATCCAATCATCATGAGAAGTGTTGTTTTTCCAGCACCACTTGGTGCGATTAAAGCGATAAGTTCACCTTTATTTATTTCAAAGGAAGCATTTTCTATTACCCTAACAAGGTTTTCATCTTTTCCAAAATGTTTTGATAAGTTTTCTACTTTAATTGCTATTTCTTTATTCATCTTAACCGCCTATAGCCGCTGCAGGATCAGCTGTAATAACTTTTTTAACACCTATAAAAGAAGCAAAAACAGATGCTATAATCACAATACCAAAAAGCATCATAGCATCTGGCATCTCTAATACGACACGCTTTGGAAATTTTTCATATATGAGATGTGAAAATAGATTACCAAAAATAAAAGCAAATAGACCAAGAACTAGAGTTTCTTCAACTATCATCTTGATAATGAGGCTATTTGGAAGTCCCATTAGCTTCATAATTGAAATTTCTTTCATCTTTTCAAGTGTCATTGTATAGATAATAAGTGCGATAATTATGGTAGATACCGCAACTAAGATAGCAGTAAAGAGACCTATTTGTTTAGAGGCTTTCTCAATCAAATTTTTAGTTAAAATAGTTTTTTGTTCATTTGCTGTATAAACACTTTTATGCTGCCATTTTCGTATATCTTGAGCTATTTCATCTACATTATAACCTGGCTTTACTGTGGCAATTATGGAATTTACCATAAGTGAATTGACAGCAGTTAAGCCTCTGTTTCTGTCATTTTCAATCCTTTTATTTGAATACAAAAATTGTAACTCTTGAGCATCTTTTAGGCTAATATAAGCAAGTGAATCCCCACCTGAGGAGACTGTTCCATGAGTGATGCCAACAACCTTGTAGAGATTGCGTCCTATTTTTATCTCTTCATGGAGTTGAAATCCTGTTTTGTCAGTTACAACTATTTCGTAATGGTCTGTTTTTAAACTACGCCCTTTAATAAGTCTTTTTGGGCTTATAGGATTAATTGTGCCATATACATCATATCCAACAGCGACAACACGAATAGCTTTTTCTTTACCTGGTAGCTGGATGTTTTGAAATGTAATTGCTTCACTTTTATCTATACCATTGATAGAAAATATGATGTTTTTTAAATCCTCATGCACTCTTGAAGCTTCAGCAAATGGACCAAGGGTGTCTTCTTGAACTATCCATAAATCGGCACTAATATCATCTAATAATACTTCAGCATCCACCATCATTCCACGATAAACACCCATCATAATAAGAACTATTCCAAGCAACATCCCAACACCCATAGCTGTAACAATAAACTTGCCAAGAGTATGTTCAATATCTTTTCTTGCTAAATGTATCATTGATATATTTTCATCCCTTCTCTCAGAGGCTTTTTCTTAGAGCTTATAACTAACATTTTTGTTTTAGTGTCAATGCCTGATGCTATAGCCGCTTCTTCATCGTTTTGTGCAATAATAGAAATCTCTTGAAAATATGCTTTATTCTCTTTTGCTATCCAAACACCTTTTTTCCCATCTTTAGTATTTATAAATTGAAGTGGAATTTTTAAAACATTTTCAAAGTTCTGAGTCTCTATCTTAACTTCAGCCTGCTCATTTATGTAAAAAGGTTCAGGAATTTTCTTAAAAGCTATGTTTATCTCCCTTTGAAGTGTTACGGCATCACTTGTTGGAACAATCCTTTTTACCACCCCTTTAAATGGGTTGTTTGGTTGAGAACGAAGGGTTATTGAGGCATTTTGCATAAGTTGTATCTTATTACTGATTCGTTCATCAATATGAGTATTTACCCATAATGTATTCGGGTCAACTATTGTAAGGATTGTTGTTGCTGGTAAAACAGTTTGTGATTTTTGCATCTGCTTTGAAATTACATAGCCATCAACAGGTGAGTAAACTTTAAATCTTTGTAGTTTTGTTTGTACTGCTTCCATACCTTTTTCCAAACGAAGCAACTCAGCTTTTGCTGACTTTATTTGAAACTTTGAGACCTCTATTTGTGCATCAATGCTTTGCAAATCACTTTTTGCTTTATCGTATTCAGCTTGTGATGCAAACTCTTGCTTTATGAGTTTATCATAGCGATTATAAGTTGTTTGCAATAACTCTTTTTGAGCTATTAAGCTCTGCAAACTGTTTTTAGATGCCTCTAGTTCATAACTAGCTCTTGTGAGTCCTAGTTTGGCTTCTGCTAAAAGTAGTGGTAAATCAACAGGATCGATACTTACAAGTAGTTCCCCTTTTTGTACCCAGTCTCCCTCATCTGCATAAATGTTTTGTATTTTTCCACCTGTTTGCGCTGTAATGGAGTAGATATCTTTTGCACTCAGATTGCCTATTCCCCTAACAGCAATTTTTAATGCTCCCATGTTTGGATTTTGAGTCTCAAATGTAGATTTTGGAATATAAACCTTGTTGTAAAATATAGTTACTCCAAGAATTATAACTATCAATAATGTAAGGTGTTTTATATATTTTTTCATTTTATTTTTCCTTGTAAATAATCTAATCTGTTCATAATATTTGCTCTGTCGAACTTTGCTTGAAGTAATCCAAGCCTTGCATCATAGTAGGTTGATGTAGCATCTAAAACTTCAATATATGTAGATAAACCCTCTTTATATCTTGCTTGAAGAACTTTTTTTGTAGCTTCTGCAGAGTGAATCAGTGACTTTTTTGCTTGAATGGTTGATTTGTATCTTTGTATATCTATAAGCAAGGCTTGTAGTTCCGCTCTAAGGGAGAGCTCTTTGGAGTTGTAAATCTCTTTTGCATACTCTTTTGCTAGTTTTGCCTGCTGAGCTTGAGCACTAATCTTGCCACCGCTATAGAGAGGGATGTTAAGTGTTACTCCAAGAAGAGTTGAGTCGTATTCATTTAAAGAGTTTACATATGTGTAAGAAGCTATCGCATCTAAAGAGCCATAATGGGAAGCTTTTGTTGCCTTATATAAAAGTTCACTTTTTGTAATCTCTTGAGCACTTCTTTGAAGCTTAGGACTTTGTAACAAAATATTTTTTAGTAAAGTATCTTGAGCAAACTCTTTGTCTAAATCTTTAGGCGATAAAATATTTTCTTCAAGTATGATATCTGGAGATATATCTTCATTTATATATAAAGATAATGTTGATTTAGCTTTGTTAAAGTTTGCTTGAGCTATTGCTAGATTGTCTTTTGCTATATAGAGCGCAGATAAGAAGCTACTAGCATCAGCACTCGTTTTAATTCCCTCTCTTACAAGTGCTTTGGCTTGTTTATAAAGTTCCTCTTTTGCTTTTAGCTCTTGTTCTCTTACTTCAAGGGCTTTTTTGTGAACTAGCATCAAACCATACTGAACTTTGACATTAAATACTATAAGTGCTTCATTCTCTTTAAGTGAGAGTTTTGCAATTGATTCTGCTTTTTCGTATGCCTTTATGGTTGATGATGTTTTAGAAAAATCCCAAATTTTTTGATTTAAAACAGCGGCTACTTGAAAATTGTCACTCTCTATCGTTCTAAAGAGACCATTTGCAGGAAGAGCATATGTCCTTAATGGGTCATACTCTGCGTTAAGTGCAATTTGGGGTAGATAACCAGCTTGCATGATTGTTGTCATCGTTTTTGCTTGAGATATAACAAGAGCTGAGCTTTTAATATCTGGATGGTTGTGTATAGTTTTATCTATACACTCTTGAAGACTTAGAGTTTGAGCGTTGAGAGATAAGATAAAAAGGGCAAAATATAGAGATGAAAACTTAACCATTTTAAATCCTTTATACTTTTTATCTATATTATAGTTTAAAGTTGTGAAATATTTGTGAAGCTTTAGTGCTTCACAAATGCTAGTCATTGTAAAGATACCTTTTAATTTTTTTCGTTGGGGTTTTTACAAAAGGTTCTATCTGTTCTATAAACTTAGTCATTCTACAAAAAGATGATATTTGAGAGTTTATATCTTGACGCATCTCTTCTAAGAATTTCGCTATCTCCTCTCTAACTTTGACATCTGGATTTTTATCTGCTTCAAATTTTTTATCTATAAGCTCATAATCTAGGTGTATTCTAGCTACAAGTTTAGAGTCTTTTTCCATCACCAAAGAGTCTAGAACAGCTTCATTTTGATTTATAACAGATTCTATCTGTTCAGGGTAGATGTTTTCACCACCAGAACCAATGATAACATTTTTACTTCTCCCACTGATAAATAAAAATCCATCTTCATCTATATAACCTAGGTCACCAGTTAGGAACCAACCATCTTCCATAACCTCTTTAGTTTTTTCTTTATCTTTAAAGTAGCCCATCATCACACTTGGGGATTTGGCGATAATCTCACCCTCTCCAGTTTTAGAATCATTCTCTTTGATAGCTAATTCAACTCCAGCCATAGCTGTTCCAGTTGACTTTAGTTTTGCTGGCTTACCTAAAACAGAACCAGCAAGTAGTGGTGCAGTTTCAGTTAAGCCATAACCTATGATGTATGGAAATTCAGCTTCAATTAAAAACTGCTCTACAAAAGGGGAGATACCAGCTCCGCCAATTCCAAAAAATTTCAATCTTCCACCGAAAGTTTCTATAAGTTTTTTCCCTGCAATTTTATTTAATTTTTTTCTAAAAAAAGGAATATTATAGAGAGTTCTCATAAGAAAAGAGCCGGTAAATTTTGGCAGAACTTTGTTTTTGTAAATTTTTTCTATGATAAGAGGAACACTTATCATCATAGTTGGTTTTACTATGCCAAATGCTTTTAAAAGCACACTTGGAGTTGGTACCTTGTTTATATAATAAACACTTGCACCGTGAACTAATGGAACTGTCATCCCAACTGTACACTCTAGTGTATGAGCGAGTGGCAAGATAGATAAAAATACATCATCTTTTGTAATAGTAACTTTCTCATAAGCACTCAAAGCATTTGTTACTAGATTTTTATGAGAGAGCATTACCCCTTTTGAATGCCCTGTTGTTCCAGATGTATAAAGAAGAGATGCTAAATCATCTTCATCTGGCTTTGTTAGTTCTTTTGATGATGAGATTTTTTCTTTTATCTTCGATATATAGCTTTTGTTTGTAAGCTCTTCAATGAGTATTAAATCATCTAACTTTATAACAAATTTGATTTCGGATTCTTCACACTCTTCAATAGTTGAGAGATGTCTATCTGAGACAAAAACTGCTTTGGCTTCAGAGTGCCTAAGTATATGATGAACATCTGATGGATGGAAGTCAGGAAGCACTGGAACTATAACTCCACCAAAATAGGTAACACTAAAGTAAGCGATGCTCCAATTTGGCATATTTTCACTTAGGAGAACTACTTTATCACCCTTTTTGATACCGTTTTCTTGCAGTAGTTTTACCATCTGCATAGTTTTCTCATATAAATCCGAATAGAGCATAGCACTCTCACCAGCTTTACCAAAAGAGGGTTTATCTCCATAAAGATTGTTTGAGCGTTCAAGCAGACTAGGAAGTGTAAAGTTTTCTAAATTTTCATAAGGGTAATTCATAGCTAATCTTTTATTTTAATATCATTTAAGTATCATTATACACATAAAAGTAAAATATACTATATATAATAAAAAAAGAGGTTTAAAATTGAGTAGAAGACACAAAAATAAACATACACAAAACAAAAACACAGTAACTTTTACAAGTAAAGATTTTTTACCAACAACAAGAGAAGAGATGGATGCAAGAGGCTGGGATTATTGTGATGTTATCCTTGTGAGTGGAGATGCGTATATAGACTCACCTTTTATTGGCGTAGCTATGGTTGGTCGGATGTTAGAGCGTCTAGGTTATAAAGTGGGAATGATTGGTCAGCCTGATATAAAAAGTGATATTGATATAAAAAGACTTGGTGAACCGAGATTGTATTGGGGTGTGAGCGGTGGAAGTGTTGATAGTATGGTTAGTAACTATACAGCCACAAAGAAGTTTAGAAACTCTGATGATTACACTCCAGGTGGAAAGAACGATAAAAGACCTGATAGAGCTTTAAGTGTTTACTGTAATCTTATAAGAAGATATTTTAAGGGAACAGTTCCTTTGGTACTTGGTGGCATAGAAGCGAGTTTGAGAAGAGTGACCCATTATGATTATTGGTCAAACAAACTAAAAAAACCTATACTTTTTGATGCTAAGGCAGATATACTCATCTATGGTATGGGTGAGATAGCTATAGAACAATTAACAAAAGCGATAGATGAAAAAAGGGATTATACAGATATAAGAGGTGTTTGTTATATCTCTAAAGAGCCAAATTATGAGTATATTCAACTTCCATCTCATGCTGAGTGTTTAGAGGAAAAAGAGAAATATATAGATCTCTTTGATGATTTTTATGATAACAATGACCCTATAGCTGCAAAAGGTTTATGTCAGCAAGTAGATACACGCTTTTTGATTCAAAATCCTCCATGTGATTACCTGAATGAAGATGAGATGGATGCTAACTCTAACCTGCCTTTTACTAGAGAATTACACCCTTACTATGCAAAGATGGGGAAAGTAAAATGTTTAGAGACTATAAAGTTTTCTATCATGACACATCATGGATGTTGGGGTGAGTGTAACTTCTGTGCTATTGGTGTGCATCAAGGCAGAACTATTCGTACCCGTTCAGAGACAAATATACTAAGTGAAGCGAAAGATTTTAATAAGTATAAAGACTATAAAGGGATTATCTCGGATGTTGGTGGTCCTACAGCCAATATGTACGGTTATGAGTGTGATAAGAAGTTAAAGCTTGGAACTTGTGATCATCAACGATGTGTGGATGCTAACCATTTGTGTAATGTGATGAAAGTTGACCATGGAAGAAATATAAACCTACTTCGTCAAGTTCGTCAGGTCGATGGTGTTAGAAAAGCATTTGTTGCCTCTGGTGTAAGATATGATTTGATTACAGAAGACAAAAGACATGGTTATGATTATTTAAAAGAGATGGTTAAACATCACATATCTGGACAGATGAAAGTAGCACCTGAACATACACAACAGCATGTTTTGGAGCTTATGGGAAAACCAGGTAAGCAAACCCTCGTTGACTTTAAAAAATTGTATGATAAGTTAAACAAAGAAGAGGGAAAAAAACAGTTTCTTACCTACTATCTTATAGCAGCACATCCAGGATGTGAAGAGAAAGATATGCATGAGTTAAAACGCTTTACTACAGATGAGCTACAGATGAACCCCGAACAAGCCCAAGTTTTTACCCCAACACCAGGAACATACTCAGCTGTGATGTATTACACAGAGATGGACCCAGTCACTCGTAAAAAAATCTTTGTTGAAAAAGATACAAAAAGAAAAGAGAAACAAAAACAGATAGTTGTGAAAAAAGATAACTTTTCTAGTGGATTTGCTTCATAAGTGATATAATAACCTTACTTAATAATAATAATCTCACTTTAAGGTTTATGAGATTATAATAATCAAAAGAAAAAAATTATCCTTAAGGAAAAAGAGATGAGACAATACGAATCGTATAGATGTAATAAATGTGGAAATGTGGTGGAAGTACAAAGTGTTGGTGGTGGTGAGCTTCATTGTTGTGGTGAGGCAATGGAGATGATAACGCCTAATCTTACTTTAGTAAACTTGATGAAAGCATTTGCTGGCGAGTCACAGGCTAGAAATAAGTATGAGTATTTTGCTAAAGTTGCTCAAAAAGAGGGTTATAGAGATATAGCTGAGCATTTTCAAAGAGCTGCTAACAATGAAAAAACTCATGCAAAACTTGAACTTGCACTTAACAATAGAATGGAAAGTGGTTCTGATAACAATTTTGGAGATACAAAAGAGAATCTTCAAGCGGCAATAGATGGTGAATCGTATGAAAATGTAACAATGTATCCTGATTTTGCACAAGTTGCAAAGGATGAAGGTCATAAAGAAGCGGCGAGACTTTTTACTGGAATCGGTAAGATTGAAGTTGAGCATGAAAATATGTTTAAAATGCTTTTAGAGAGACTTGAAGCAGGTGCTGAGTTTGTGAGTGAAAATGAAGAGGAAGCTTGGATTTGTGAAGTGTGTGGTCATGTTCACTATGGTAAAAAAGCTCTAAAAGTTTGCCCAGTTTGTAAGCATCCAGAGGAATATCAATCAAGATTAAACTCTAAAAAATAGATAATAAAAACTACTTAGCCTCAAAAATGAGGCTATAGTATGCAAAAAATGTTCCAACTCTTACATTCCTTTCAGTTTTAATACCCTACAATAAAGAAAAAATTATAAAAAAAGTAACAAATTATGAGAATAGACAAGTTTTTAAATTCTGTAAATATAACAAAAAGACGCTCTGTATCGCAAGATATGATAAGTAATGGGGTTGTCCTTATAAATGATGTAGTTGCAAAGGCTAGTAAAAATGTTGAGGTTGGGAGTGTGATAACTATAAATTACCTAAACTCTACAAAAAAATATGAAGTAATACAATTACCTACTACAAAGTCAACGCCAAAAAGTTTACAGCACGAATATATTAAGGAATTATCATGACCTACAATGAAACAAAAAAATTATTTACTGCACTATTTCAACATGAGATGAGTGATGAGGTGATGAGAGAATTTTTGTTGAGTTTGAAGTTAGATGAAAACACCTCAGTTGAATCAATCGCTGCTGCTGCAGAGGTTATGCGTTCTTATGCTATAGCTTTACCTATAAAAGATGAACTTCGCCCAAAACTTTTGGATGTTGTTGGAACAGGTGGTGATAAGATAGGAAGTTTTAATATCTCTTCAACTGTTGCCCTATTAGCAGCATCTTGTGGAAGTATGGTCTCAAAACATGGAAGCCGCTCTATCACTTCAAAGTCTGGAAGTGCAGATATGTTTGAAGAGTTAGGTGTTCGACTTGATTTAAGTATAGAAAACTCTGCAAAGCTTTTAGAGGAATCAGGTTTTACTTTTATGTTTGCTCAAAACCACCATCCAGCTATGAAATTTATAGTTCCTGTAAGAAAAACTATACCTGATAAAACTATCTTTAATATCCTTGGACCACTAACAAATCCAGCAGGAGCGCAGAAATCTCTCTTGGGTGTATTTGATAAGGCATTTGTTCCTAAAATGGCAGAGGCTCTTTGTATGAATGGTGCAACTTCAGCTATGGTTGTAAGTTCTGCAGAGGGGATGGATGAGATTAGTATCAGTGATGTAACTTATGCTTCACAACTTCGTGATGGCAAGGTCAAAGAGTTTATTATAGACCCTCAAGAATACGGGATAAAAAAAGTGCCTCTTGAAGCTATCCTTGGTGGAGATGCAAAGGTAAATGCACAAATACTCCATGCTATTTTTAATGGTGAATCTACAGATGCACAAAGAGATATAGTGTTTATAAACACTGCTGCTGCTTTAGTTGTAGATGGGCTTGCTCGTGATATGCAAGATGGTTTAGAGATGGCAGATGAGGCTATTAGAAACAATCGTGCAAAGAAAAAACTTAGACAAATTATAGAGATTTCAAATAAGTTATGAAAACATACAGGTTAAAACTAGAAGAACTCTCTTCACTTGTGGAAGATGTTGTAAAAAACTTTGCTAATGGTGTCGTAATTTTACAAGGTGATTTGGCATCGGGAAAAACTACCTTTGTAAAAGCAATAGCGAAAAAACTTGGATGTAATGATGATGTCACATCACCAACTTTTTCTCTTCAACAGTGTTATAGTAACAAAGTTTTTCATTATGATATTTATAATCATGGGCTAGAGCATTTTATATCTTTAGGGATGTTAGAAGAGTTAGATAAAGATGGACTTCATTTTGTAGAGTGGGGTGATGATGAACTTGTTAAAATTTTAGATGATGCAGGCATTGATACACTCACAATAAAAATAGCTAAAACATCGGATGATATGAGAGAATATAGGGTAGAGTATGCATAAGTGCGAAGATAATAGTAAATATATAAAGAGAGTTTTTTAATATGCACACATTAAAAGCAATTGATTTAAAAAAGAAGATAAAAGATTTAGAGATTGTAAAGGGGATGAGCCTTGAGGTTTCTAGCGGAGAGGTTGTGGGACTTCTTGGACCAAATGGAGCAGGAAAAACAACTACCTTTTATATGATTTGTGGTTTGGTTCAAGCAAGTGATGGAAAGGTGTTTTTTGATGAAGAAAATATTTCAGATATGCCTCTGCACCAAAGAGCGATAAAGGGTATCGGTTATTTGCCTCAAGAAGCTTCTATATTTAAAGATTTAAGTGTTGAAGATAATTTGATGGTGGCTGCACAGGTTGGAATAAAAGGCAAAGAGGCTCAAGAGGAAAGAATTTTAGAGCTTTTGGATATGTTCAACATAGAGCCGATTCGTTACCGAAAAGGGATAAGCCTGAGTGGTGGAGAGCGTCGTCGTGTTGAGATAGCAAGAGCACTGGTAAATGCACCAAAGTTTTTACTTTTGGATGAGCCTTTTGCTGGAGTTGACCCTATAGCGGTTAAAGATATTCAAAATGTAATTAAACAGCTTGTTTCTTATGATATAGGTGTTTTGATAACTGATCATAATGTTCGTGAGACTTTGGATGTTTGTGATAGGGCTTATGTTATTAAAGCTGGTGAACTTCTAGCAAGTGGAACAAGTGAGGAGATAGGTCAAAATGAAGATGTTCGTACTCATTATTTAGGTGAGGGATTTAAGCTTTAAGAGCTTCATGAATTATGGCAGCATTAAGACAAACACAAAGCGTAGAGACTAAACATAAACTCTCAAATACTTTACGAAATTGGTTGCCGATTTTACACTCTAGCTTGAGTGACTTAGGTGAGGCGATGTCCCCTTTTATTGAGGCGAATCCTGTTGTAGAAGTTGAGTCTGGATATGAGGAGGAGTTTGAAAAAAAGATTCCTAGAAAGATCATAAGTGGTGCTGTAAGTAATTCAAGAACTGAGCAAATAGAAGCACTTACTGTTCAAAAACGCTCGCTCTATGATGTTTTACAAGAGCAATTAGGAAAGCCACTTTTTCCTACACCTATCTCTCAAGATGTTGCATGTTTTGTGATGGAAAACTTAGATGAAAGTGGCTATTTTGAAGGGGATAGCGAAACATTTTGTGAGACAAACTCTATCACCATAGAAGAGTTTGAGAAAATTCGTTTACGATTTGCTCATGTTGAGCCTGTGGGAATTGCAGCAAAAGATTTAGCTGAGTCTTTTATGTTTCAGTTAGATAGTTCAGATATTAGTGATGATGCGTACCCATTATGTGTTAAAGTTATCAATGATATGCAAGCTATTCATAGCTATTCAGATGAAGAGAATTTTAGTGAGGTTATGAGAGTCCTAGGTACCTTTAAAAATCCTCCAAATATAGAGTATCAAGAAGAATCAGCCCAAATAGTCCCAGATTTAATGATATTTTTTAATGATGAGGATGCTATTGAGGTGAAGTTAAATGATGCATACTATCCAATTATAAAAATAGACACAAACTATGCAGTTAAACATGAGTTTATCACCCAAAAGATAAAAGAAGCAAAGAGTTTAGTAGATGCTCTTGATATGAGGCGAGCAACACTTTATAAAGTTGGTCTTATGATTGTTGAGTATCAGTATGAATTTTTTACAGGTGGAGCTATTATGCCACTCACACTAAAGACATTAGCTGAAGAGTTTGGACATAACCCCTCAACAATTTCACGCGCTATTGCAAATAAATATATCGCTTGTGACAGAGGTGTTTTTAGCATGAAAGAGTTCTTTACTACTGCTATAGATGAAGATGTTTCAAATGCAGCTATAAAAGAGTTTTTAGTAGCTCTTGTAAAAGAGGAAAGTCATATAAAACCGCTTAGCGATATGAAACTTTTAGCTTTGATTGAAGAAAAATTTAAAGTAAAAATGGTGAGACGCACCATTGCAAAGTACAGAAAACAGTTGAATATTGCAGGGTCAAGTGAAAGAAAAAAACTTTATCATTTGCACTAAAAGATGGATTTAGTAGATGTTAATTTATAAAGATGTATAGTTTTAGTATTTAATTTTGGCTAGATAGAGTCCATTACTTTTAGCGGGTTTTATTTTATAATTTTTTTTACAATCTATCTGCTTTTGAAGTTCATCTTTTGTAAGTTTTAAAAGTGCTCCAACCATAAGGCGAATTTGAGAGCGTAAAAAGCCGTTTGCTTCAAAGTTAAGAACTATAAAACCTTTATGTTTATATGCAAAAGCTTTATAGATAACTCTTCTTGTACTCTTGACATCACTTCCAGTTTTCATAAAAAATCTAAAGTCATGGGTGCCGAGAAAAAGTTTTATATTTTTTTTAATTGATTCAAAGTCAACTTTATCTAAAAAAGTTATAAAATCATTTTCAAAGGGATTGCTTGGAGCATCTTTGATTATATATCTGTAAACACGCTTTTTTGCGCTGTAGCGTGCATGAAACTCATCAGGCACAGCTTTGATATTTTTAACAGTAATTGAGGTGGGAAGCATCTCGTTCATAACTTTTTTGAGTTTAGCTAAATCATTCCAAAAATCAGGCAAATCAATATGTACTACTTGACCTGTGGCATGAACACCCTTATCTGTTCTTCCAGATGCAATCACTTTACTTGTAATATTGAGTCGAGAGAGGAGATATTCAAAGCTTCCCAAAATGGTATTTTGAGTCTCTTTTTGAACTTGCGAACCTAAAAAGGTGGTACCATTATATGCGATGGTTATAGAGCATCTCATCTCAAAATCTAGCCAAAATAGTTTTTTTGTAGAGAGCATATGTACCTGCAAGCCAAGCGAGGGCAACAACAGGGATTGTGTAGTACACAAGTAATTTTTGAAGTCCTAAAGCAGCTCCATAAAAAACGACAATTCCTAAAAAAAGATAAAGATACACCCTTCCTTTTTGATGTCTTACATGAACTATACCGATACTTGCAATAAGGTAGAGGCTGATGAGGGGAAAAAGGCTTAGTAGTGTATTTGTAATTAACATCCGTCTTTTTACATATCTTTTATTATCTGCTCTCCAATATTCTATAGCTGAATCATAGCTTAAGAGTTTGGTGGTCATAGTGTCATTTATATGCATAGTTTCAAAATTTATTTGAGAAAATTTATCTTTTGAATAGCTATACCCTTCACCATCAGTTAATTTAAGTCTTAATATCCCACCATCATTAATTATTTGTGCAGTTTTTGCACCGATAAGAATCTCCTCATTATCCCCTTTTTTGTTAAAAAGAAAAACTTCCCCATAGGTTCCATCAATGTTGTTTGTTCCAACATAAAGAAGCCAGTCTCCAAAACTGTGTCCAAACTCTGAAGCAGAGAGGTTAAATTTCGCTTCACTTTTTTTATAGCTTAAAAAGTTTTTTGATAAAGTCTTTGCGTGTGGAAAGAGTATGAAAAAGTTTATGCCTAAAAGTACACACAGAAGAAGAGCAGGGGTAAGTAATGTTTTAATAATTAACTTTGGATGTATCCCAAGAGCAAAAAGAACAACTATTTCATTATCTGTTGAGAGTTTAAAGAGAGTAAGTGTTGCCGCTGCAAAAAATGATATAGGCAATGTAAAAAAGAGAACTTCTGGTAAAACAAAGAAGTAGAGCTTTGCCATCTCCCAAACACTTAGTTGAATCACCGCTGTATAGGTGGCTAGTTTTATCAAAAATATGATTGAAGCTATAGAAAATAGCGGAAAAAAAATTGATAAAAATAGTATGGATAAATTACTAATAATATATTTTTGAAGTCTATCCATGATTTAGTAGTTTGCCTCAATATACGCTAGAATCGGGCTGTCAAATATATAAACAATAAATGTTGCTAGAGCTAAAAATGGAACAAAAGGAACTCTTTGTTCTTCAGCAGAGCGACCTCTAACAGCCATCATCACAGGAAGAGCTAAGAGTGCAGATAAAAATATGGCAACCAGAGTAAGTTGTACCCCAAGAAGTGCCCCCATAGTTGCTGCAACCATTATATCCCCCTCTCCCATAGCTTCTATAAAAGGGTAGGTGTGATAATTTTTTGTCCAAGGTGTGATTGTTTTGCTAGCTTGTCTATGAGCTGAAGATGTTAAAAGGTAAGAGAGGGCAAATCTAAGGAGAGTAAATCCACCAGCAAAAAGTAGAGCATTTTGAAAGTTTAATAAAACACCATCGATACTCCACGCTCCAAAAATAGCAAAAACCAAAGCTAAAAGGTTTAATGAGTCGGGAACCATTTTGTATTTAAAATCAATCATAGAGAGAGCTAAAAGCATTAAAAAACTAAAAGCAATTAAAAATATAGGGAAGTTTATACTATATTTAGCAGCTAAAACGACAAATATAAGACCTGAGAGAAGCTCTATTATAGGATATTGAATTGAAATTTTAGAGTTACAAAATGAGCATTTTCCTCTTAAGCATAACCATGAAATTATGGGAATATTATGCCAGGGTTTAAGAGGAGTGTTACAGCTATAGCAGTGAGAAGGGGTAAATACTATACTCTCATCTTTAGGGATGCGTAAAATTACTACATTTATAAAAGAGCCTAAGAGGATTCCTAAAATAAAAGCAAGAAAAAGTTCTATCATTTTAAGCCTCCAAATCGACGCTCGATTTTTGTAAAGTTTTTTATTATTTTTTCTAAATCTGTTGTAGTAAAATCTGGCCAGAGGGTATCTACAAAAAATATCTCCGCATACGCTACTTGCCAAAGTAAAAAGTTTGAAAGTCTATGGTCGCCACCTGTTCGTATGAGTATGTCAACATTATGTTTGCAATCAAGCCCATTACTCAGCATCGCCTCTGTAATATTTTCATGAGATTTTTTTAGTTTATTGACAGCTCGAAGTAGTTCATCATGAGCACCATAGTTGAGTGCTAAACTTTGAACAAGACCATCGCAATCGGAAGTTTTTTCTTGCACATCCTTAATGGTTCTTTGAAGACTTTTGGAAAAAGCTCTAATATCGCCAATAGGCTCAAAGCGGATATTGTTTTTTATATAAGAAGAGAGCTCATTTTTAAGATGATTTTCTAATAGTTTCATCAAAAATTCAACTTCTAAGCGGGGTCTTTTCCAGTTTTCAGTAGAAAAAGCATAGAGTGTTAATCGCTCAATATCCTTGTGCTGGGCACAAAAAGTTGTGATGTTTTTAACTACTTTAGATCCTGCTTCATGCCCTTTAACCCTTTTTTTATTTTGTTGTTCAGCCCAGCGACCGTTTCCATCCATGATAATTGCTATATGTTGTGCTCTATTCATATGCTGACATCCAATATGGAGTTTGTGTTGGTATAGTAAAGTGGTTCAATATTTTCTCGTAGTCGTATCTCTAGGGTATGTGAAAAGTTTTTCATATCATTTTCCAAAAAGTTTTTTGTTGTGTCATATGCAACATTGAGTTGTACAGCAACATCGCCATTGTCGAGTGTTATGAGACCTGAAATGGGTCCAAGAACCTCTAGTGCTGCATAAAAATCTATGTATCTCTTTTTTATTTTCTTATTATATCTTTTTTTAAATTGTAAAATAGAAAAATAGTTGTGATAATTTAATGGAATTGTCATTGTTTGGTTATGAAGCGAGAGTAAAAGGGTAGATATATTTGAAAATTCCTCTTTTGTGCTAGCATTACTTAGATGTTCTAAAAGATTTTGTTTGAGCATAGAAGTTGGATTTTTAGCATTTAAAATAGTCTGTAGATCTTTAAGAGTGTACTCAAGATTATTGTTGTGTGTGTTTTGTAAAAATTGAGGTATTTTAACTAGGTTTGAGAGTGTGAGTGTGGAGTTTTTTGTATGGGAGAGTTGTGTCCAGTACTTGTCGCCACTAACTAAAGGTTTATCGCTTTGCGCTGTTAGTGTTTTATTATCTAGTAAAACAGTATATTTTCCATCACCCAATGACTTTAAAACATCCACTGAAGCGAGTTTTAAAAGTGCTGTAGCACTATTTGGATTAGTTGATAGTAGTTTTGCTAGCGCATTTATTTTGTTGATGGAAAAATTCATATATGCTTAGTTTAACTTTTGTGTATGATTTATAATATCAAAAGCTACACTTAATTTATCAGCTTCTTTAAGAGATTCAATACCATCAGGCGTTATAAATTCAATTTTATTTCTATCGCCTCCAAAGCTAGATGAGTCTTTTAAAATATTTAAACATACCGCATCTATATTTTTTGTATCTATCATCTTTGAAGCGTTGTGAATAGCATTTTCTTTATCCATCTCCGCTTTAAACCCAATAACACTAATCCCCTCTTTATCTATTGAATCCAATATGTCAATGTTTTTACAAAGAGCTAGTTCCCATGTATCACCTAAAACATCTTTTTTGAGTTTTCCATCTTGAGCATATTCTGGGATATAGTCACTTACTGCCGCTGCCATGAAAAGATAAGGTTTTTTTTGGATCACATGGATGTGTTCATCTCGCATAAGTGTAGCTTTGGAGAGTTTTCCTTTTTTAGCGATTCGCACGGAATCTATAAGGTACTCCATCATCTCTGCAGAATCTTCCACATCGAGTTTGTGTATATTTTTTGGTAACTCAGTCTCAAATCTGGTAGCTATCAGGTTAACATCCGCACCTTTGCAGTAAAGAGCTGTTGCAAGTGAAGAAGCCATCTTACCACTTGAATAATTAGAGATATAACGAACATCATCTATCTTCTCTATAGTACCACCACCTGTTACTATTACACGCCTATCTGCCCAAAAATTATCTTTTAGTAAGGCTCTAGCTGATTGCCAAAAGATATCCATAGGTTCAGCCATAGCACCATCACCCGTAGTCTTGCAAGCTAGCTCTTTTATCTGAGTATCTACAATCTCATAATTTGCAATCCCTAACATTTTTAGGTTTGCTTGTGTCATAGGGTTTTGGAGCATATTAGTGTTTGCTGAGGGTGCTAGAATTTTAAGTTTTGGATAAGCTAGGGCACATTGAAGTAGCATGTTATCTGCTATAGCATTTGCAAGTTTTGCTATAGTATTAGCAGTTGCTGGAGCTATCACAAACAGGTCCGCCCACTCGGTAGTTTTAATATGATTATGATCAGAGTGCCATGACTCATTCGTGTCATCGAGTATTTGATTTGAGCTAAGTGCCTCAAAACTAAGTGGAGTAACAAACTTTTTTGCTGCATCACTCATCACAACTTTGACCTCTGCACCAGCTTTGATAAAGAGCCTCACGAGCTCTAATGATTTATAGGCCGCAATTGAGCCAGTTACTCCAACGAGGATTTTTTTACCTTGTAGTAGATCTAATGAAATAAGCATATTAGGTTTCCTTTTATAATATTTTACTTTTATCTATTTTTATGTATTATAACTCGAATAGATGAAATTTATCTATTTACTTTTTTTAGTAGTTTGCTTATCTGTTTGTTCATTCATACAGTTGATTCCTTCAAAGGGGTGCAAATATTTTAAGAATTATAGCCGAGTGTAGATAAAATGATGGTTCAACATCTCATATGCTATAATGGCGTCTATATAAACTAAGGTATAAGCGTGCAAAACTCATCTACGAATACACAAAAATTCATCTTAAAATTTTTCCCAGAGATAATGATTAAAGGCTCTTCCGCAAAACGGCAAATGGTAGGGCAGCTCTACACAAACCTTATCACTATACTAGAACGAATAGATTCAGATATTAAAGTCAGAAAATTCTCTGATAAAATAGAGATACTCACACCTAAAAGTGTAATAACAGAAGTAAGACTGGCTCTTATGGAGACATCAGGGATAGAACAGGTACTTGAGGTTTTACAATTTGATGGTATGGACAGCATTGAAAAGATAAAGCATAAAGTTGGCGAGATAGTTCATGAGAGTATTAAGGGCAAAACTTTTGTTGTTAGAGTAAAGCGTACAGGAACACATAGTTTTAAGTCAACTGAGATAGAACAAACTGTAGGGGGCTATCTACTAGCACATACAGAAGCTAAAGGGGTTGACCTTCGTAATCCTGAGCTAACTATACAAATGGAGCTTATCGAGCAACAGCTTAATATCATCACTACAAAGTATAAAGGTTTAAGTGGATTTCCTATTGGAACACAAGGGGATATACTCTCTTTAATGTCTGGAGGGTTTGACTCAACAGTTGCTTCTTACTTGACTATGAAAAGAGGGATTAAAACTCACTTTGTATTTTTTAATCTTGGTGGTATGGCACATGAGATTGGTGTGAAGCAAGTAGCGCTTTACTTATGGGCTAAGTTTGGTTCATCTCATAGAGTGAAGTTTATCTCTGTACCCTTTGATGATGTTCTTAGTGAGATATTTCGCTCAACTGCACCCACATACATGGGAGTGACACTTAAACGCCTTATGCTTAGGGCATCTCAAAAAATAGCTAATGAACTTGAGATTGATGCACTACTTACAGGTGAGAGTGTTGCTCAGGTATCAAGCCAGACACTTAGAAATCTTGCTCTTATTGATAAAGCGAGTGATATGTTGATTTTGCGTCCTCTCTCAACTATGAATAAACCAGAAATTATCTCCATCGCAAACGATATAGGAACACGACACTTTGCAGAAAGTATGCCTGAATACTGTGGTGTAATATCGCAAAACCCAATTACACACGGCTCTTTTAAGCGCATGGAGAGGGAGGCTAAAAAGTTTAATTACGAGGTGCTAGATAAAGCCGTTGAAGATGCCGAACATATCTATGTAGATGAAATTGTAGATGATGTGAGTAATCTGGCTCCTATTGAAGTTATTAATGATGTATCAAGTGGTGATTTTGTGGTGATTGATATCCGTGGGGAAGATGAATGTATAGAAACTTCATGTGAAAGTATCAAGATACCATTTCATAAACTCAAAACAGAGTTTAATAAACTCCCCAAAGATAAAGAGTATTTACTTTATTGTGAAAAAGGTATCATGAGTCAATTACATGCACAATACCTACGCGATGCTAAAAAGAGTGAAAATGTTAGGGTGTATCGACCTTTATAAAGTTAAAATCCGTAGTATCTAGCTGCATTACAGCGGTATTCATACTTCCTACAAATTTAGTCTCTTTGTGGGGCAACATAACTCCTTTTACAGATTTGTATTCATCGTATTTGGTTAAAAACTCCATCTGTCTTGGTCCCATTTGAAGTCTGCCTATAGTTTTTTCAATAAACAGAGTTCTTTTTGAGACTATGTATTCTACTTTCATACCATCAATATCTAGCTCCAATATATACTGTTTTGAGTTTTGAGTCACGCTAAGGTTGCTTAGTTTGTTTTTAAGAACAAGTGGACTATAGAGCCGCATAAGTTGTAGTTTTACAGCGTTGATCATTGGACCTTGTATAGGTGTGACTTTGCCAGAAAATATTTTTTGAGCAGAGTTTTTGTTCAGGATTCTCACCTCTGTTCTATCAGGATAGATTATCTCAGTACGAAAGTAATCTGGCATAGATATTTCTCTATTATCGAACCCGCTACTATCTGAAAGCATAAACTCTATGCTCCACCTTTGTTTGTAGCTTAGAAGCTGTAAAAGGTTCTCTTCACCACCATAAGCATTTATCATCTTATCTATAATGACACCTTTGTCTAGCTCTTTTGCATCTACTATACCAAAGAGGAGAAGAGTTATTACAAGTGTTTTTAGAATTTGTTTCATTTTTACCTACCTAAATTAAAATTTTGTTGTGTTACTGAGGAAACTTTGTTGGGATGACAAGGTTCATCTCTTTGCCCTCTAAAGTTCTTAAAAAAGCAACGATTTGTTCTATCTCATCTATATTTAAGCCTCTGTCAATTATAAGCGGAGATAAATTTTGTGTATCTGGATATCTTCCACCGTTCCCACAAATAGCTGTCGCTTCATGTAGGGTTTTTACTGAGCCATCGTGGAAGTAAGGCCATGTTTTTGTGATGTCTCTAAGAGTTGGAGTCTTCATCTCTCCAGTTCCTCTGCTTATCCCTTTTCTGATGTGAATCCGCCCTTTGTCACTATCACCTAAGCCAAGGTTATGAAAGCTTCCATCTGTAAAGTTAAAGCCACTATGACAATCAGTGCAACGACCTTTAGATCTAAAAAGGGTGAATCCATCTTTTGCATCTTGTGAGATTGCATTTTTATCACCTTTGATATATCTATCAAAAGCTGATTCAGTGGAGAGAATTGTTCTCTCAAAAGAAGCAATAGCCTTTGCTAGGGTCTCTTTAGTGATTTGTGCATTAGGGTAAGCCTCTTTAAAAAGTTTAACATACCCATCTATTTTTTTCAGTTTTGGTATAAGCTTATTGAGTGGCATATTCATCTCAACTACATTTTCTATAGGGCCTAAAGCTTGCTCTTCTAAGGAGTTTGCCCTTCCATCCCAAAACTGATGTTCTTGATATGCTGTGTTTATAATGGTTGGTGAGTTTCTAGGTCCCTGAGCACCATTATGACCTATAGCCTTTGGCAGCGCATCACTCCAGCCCATCTCAGGGTCGTGACAAGTGGCACAAGATATGTTGTTTGCACTTGAGAGACGCACATCAAAGTATAAAAGCTTACCAAGTGCCACTCTTTTAGCTGTGAGTTGATTATCGTAGGGGGTGGGAACACTATTTGGCCTAAGCCATTGGGATGCCAGAGTATTGGCAAAAAGTGAACTTGTTGTAAGGAGAGCTAGCAGTAAGATTATTGTATTCATATTCAATCTTCAAGTTTTTTTTGTATTTTCAATGATTTTAAAAGATTATAACAAAATATTTATATAGATTTACTTGAGAGAATCTCTAAAAAGCCTTAATTAAGTCCTGAGTCAAAATAGCTCTAACATCCAAAAAAGAAGGTTTTTTCGATAAAAAGCTTTGCACAGTGCTAAAGTGTAATATTTTCACGAAAATCTCCAAATGGTTTTATTTTTTTCCAAAAAATTTATAATAAAAACCTTTGAGTGTTTTCATTTTCATTCTGCTTATAGCAAGAGAGCCTTTTTCAACTGTTCCACTAGTAACTGTGGTACAAGCAGCAATAATCACATCATCTTCAATCTTAACAGGTGCAATTAGCTGAGAGTCACTCCCTATGAAAACATTTTTGCCTATGATGGTTTTGTATTTTTTGATTCCATCATAGTTGCATGTAATCACACCTGCACCTATATTTGTCCCCTCATCAACTTGAGCATCCCCTATGTAGCTAAGGTGTCCCGCTTTTACACCTTTGAGTGTACTTTTTTTAATCTCAACAAAGTTTCCAACATGAGTATCTTCTAAGCATGAAGCAGGACGGAGGTGTGCGAGTGGTCCAACATCCGAGTTTTTCACTATAGAGTCTTCAATAACACTTCCAGATTTTATATGAGAGTCTTTGATTACAGTGTCTCCAGTTAAACGACATCCATTTTCAACTATACACTCACCCTCAAAAACTACACTCTCTTCTATGTAAGTAGTTTCAGGTAATTGCATAATTACACCAGCACTCATCCAAGCAGTTTTAATTCTGTTTTGCATGATTATTTCAGAGTCTGCGAGATCTTTTTTAGAATTAACCCCTTTAAAGTGCTCCTCATCCACTAAAAGAGGCACTATGCTTAGTCCATCCCCTCTAGCCATAGAAACAACATCCGTTAAGTAATACTCCTCTTGAGCATTATCGTTACTTAAAAGTGGAATATATTTTTCTATAACAGTTTTAGAAAATGCATAGATTCCAGCATTGACACTAGTCGTTTTAAGCTCATCAGATGAAGCGTCTTTTTGCTCAACTATTCGTTGCACTTGACCATCTTCAATAATAACACGACCATATCCATCAGGATTTTGTAAATCAAAAATAGACATGATGATGTCAGCATCTGTATCTAAAAAACCTTGCAAAGCTTCTGCAGTTATAAGTGGCATATCACCATTTAGAACTAAAACTTTTTCATTTTTTGGTGCAATGTTTTTCATTGCTCCACCAGTTCCAGGAAAGTTTTCTGCATCTTGTGTAACAAAAGTGATGTTGTCAAAAAAAGTACTTATCTGCTGAATAACTTCCTCTTTTTGGTGAGCAACAACAACACTTACATCGTTTGAAATCTCTAATGAAGCCTTAATGATGTGAAACAGCATAGGTTTTCCGCTAATACTATGAAGAACTTTTGCTTTAGGTGATTTCATACGGCTACCTTTTCCAGCAGCTAAAATAACTATACTTATTTTATTTTTATTCATTATTTCTCATTTTTGTGATTTTAGTAATGAAATTGTACTCTATTTCGCATATTAATGAAACAAAATATTAAAAAAATTCTTTTTTAATGTTTAGCATAATATTTTTTGTGGTATCATAAGCCTAATTATAATTTGTAAGGTTATTGGATGGATTTAGGAACGGTCATTGGTATAGTTTTGATTATGGCTCTTTTATTGGGAGCTATGTCAATGGGTGTTGGTGTTGGTGCATACATTGATATTCCATCTGTTTTAATCGTTGTTGGTGGTAGTATCGGTGCGTTGATGATCTCTTTTAAGCCATCACAGATGAAAAACTTTGTAAAAGTTTTTATGATTGCTGTCAAACCACCTCAAGAGGATTTGGGTGAGCTTATTAAAAAGCTAGTTGAGTTTGCTACAAAAGCAAGAAAAGATGGGATACTCGCTTTAGAGAGTGAAGTTAATTCTGAGCCAAATGAGTTTTTGAAAAAAGGTTTATCTATGGCTATTGATGGCAGTGAGCCTGATACAATTAGAGAACTTTTAGAGATAGAGATGGAGCAAACAAGTACTCGTCATAAGGTAAATGGTTCCATATTTAACAACTGGGCAGGACTTGCAGGGGCTATGGGTATGGTTGGTACGCTCATCGGTCTTGTTGCGATGCTTCTCAATATGGCAGATCCATCAGCGATTGGTCCATCAATGGCGGTTGCTTTACTTACAACAATGTATGGTGCTATTATTGGTAATGTATTTGGTACACCAATCTACAATATATTAACTATTAGAAATGATGAAGAGACACAAGTAAAGGAGATGATTTTAGCTGGAATTATGTCAATTCAATCAGGAGATGCTCCTAGGGTTTTAGAGGCAAAACTTCTAAGTTATTTAGCTCCAAATGAGCGTATAAGCCAATTTGATTAAAAATGGACATAATTAATGGCTAAGAAAAAATGTCCAGATTGTGAAGAGTGTCTCCCTGCTTGGCTAGCCGCTTTTGGAGATTTAATGTCTCTTCTTTTATGTTTTTTTGTTCTACTCCTCTCCATGTCAAGCATGGATACTAAAAAAGTATCTGAGGCAATTGGTTCACTCTCGGGTGCAATGAGTGTTTTAGAGGGTGGTACACAAACAGAAATCTCTAAAAAACGCTTACAAGAAGCAACTCCAATCGAAAATCAAGATGAAACAGTTGATATGGTAAACACGGTTTCTCAAGCAGTAATGGATGCAAATGAGATGATGGAAAAAGGTCATGGACCTACTATCTCTGTAGAGGAAGCTCAAGAGGGTTTTGTTATAAAACTACCAGCATCTCTACTTTTTAAATCAGGAAGTGCAACTATTGAAAGTGAGGATATTTTACTATTTTTAAAGCGGATTGCTTTGATAATTGAAGAACTTCCAAACAACATGGTTGTAAGCGTAAAAGGTCATACTGATAATCTTGGACCTGGAAAAACAAGCCCTTTTAAAGACAACTGGGAGCTTTCCTCTGCAAGGGCTATCTCTGTTTTAAAAGAACTTTTACTTGATGGTGTTGATCCTCATCGCATAAGTGCAGCTGGATATGCAGAGTTCTCTCCATTGGCGACAAATGCAACTAAAAGTGGGCGTGAAAAAAATCGTCGTGTAGAATTACACTTTTATGGTGAAAAATCTGATAATGTTGCTAAAGCAACAAGTTCCATACTCGACAAGGCGTCAGCTAAATAATGTTTAAGTTACTCATATTGGTTCTTGCCTTTGCCTCTGGCTTAGGTGCAGAAGCTGTCACTATCCCTACAATGAACTTTGAGCTTTCTGCTCCCAACACTCCTGAACAGCTTGTGAATTCACTCAATGTTTTAGTATTGCTTACGCTTCTTTTTTTAGCACCAAGTATGGTTCTTGTAATGACCACCTTTACTCGCTTTGTAATTGTGTTTGGTTTTTTAAGACAAGCACTTGGTACGCAACAAGTTCCACCAACTCAACTCTTAGTTATGCTTGCAATGATTTTGACATTTTATGTGATGGAACCTGTAGGAACAGAGGCATATGAGAGTGGAATTAAACCATATATAGCAGAAGAGATAGGCTATGAAGAGGCTTTTGATAAAACGACTCTCCCTTTTAAAAATTTCATGATTAGAAATACTAGAGAGAAGGATTTAGCTCTATTTTTTAGAATTAGAGAGATGGAAAATCCTGCAACTGTAGCGGATGTTCCACTCTCTATCATCATTCCAGCATTTGTTATTAGTGAGCTAAAAACAGCTTTTGAGATAGGCTTTTTGCTCTTTTTACCATTTTTGGTAATAGATATGGTTGTAGCATCTATACTTATGTCTATGGGTATGATGATGCTCCCACCAGTAATGATATCTTTACCGTTTAAGATACTTATCTTTGTGCTTATAGATGGCTGGAACTTGCTTATAGGTAACTTGATAGCATCAATAAAATAAATAGGATTGGTATTAAAATTGGAATGTAGATATTTTGGAGAGTGTGGCGCTTGTAAGCTTTACAGTGATGGGTATGAAACACAGTTAAATAATAAAGCAGAGTTAAATAAAGAAAGGTTTTTACCATTTTTTAGTGGTGAAATTTCACTTTTTAAATCTCCAGAATCACACTATCGTTCCCGTAGTGAGTTTAAAATTTGGCATGATGGTGATGAAATTTTTTATGCGATGAATCACACTGATGGAAAAGGCGTAGTTTTAATTGATGCTTGTCCTCAGGTAAATGAACATATAGCACTCTTAATGCCAAAACTTTTAAAAACCATAAAAGAAAATGATATAGATTTTAAACTCTTTGGTGCTGATTTTTTAAGCTCTAGTAATGGGGAGATAGTTGTTTCACTTCTCTACCATAGAAAACTAGATTCGGCTTGGCAGGAGGTAGCTCAAAATATCTCTTTAGAACTAGGTATCTATATAATAGGAAGAAGTCGCAAGCAAAAACTTGTTGTTGGACAAGACTATGTTACAGAGACTCTTTTAATTGATGGAGATGAGTATAAGTTCAAGCAGATAGAAAATAGCTTTACCCAACCAAATGCAAGAGTTAATGAGCAGATGGTATCGTGGGCTATGAATAAGCTCTCAGATATTGGTGGAGATTTGCTTGAGCTATATTGTGGGGCAGGAAATTTTACTATCCCTTTTGCAAAAAAGTTTGATAAGGTTTTAGCAACTGAGATTTCTAAGTCCTCTATCAATGCTGCAAAAGCAAATATGCTTTTGAATGATGTTGTAAATATAGAGTTTGTTCGGATGAGCGTAGAGGAGTTTGTTCAGGCTCTTGATGGTGTTCGAGAGTTTAGAAGAATGAGAGAAATTGATATAGATAGTTACACTTTACAAACTATTTTTGTTGATCCTCCTAGAAGTGGAATGGATAAAGCCTCTTGTGAGTTTGCTTCAAGACATAAAAATATTTTATATATCTCTTGTAACCCTCAAACTCTAGTAAGGGACTTAGAGATACTTTGTAAAACACATAGTGTTATTGATATGGCTCTGTTTGATCAGTTTCCATATACCCATCATGTTGAGATGGGCGTTATGCTTGTCAAAAAGGTGTAGTATGAGAGTTATACTTCTTTCGTTGATTTTAAGTGTATTTATATATGCAGATGAGATGCAAAGAATAGAGTCTATTGTAAATGATATTACAAAACTTAGAACTGATTATGAAGAGTGTAAAACAGAATTAAAATCTCAAGAAACAAAAAAAACAGCACCTAAAGTCTTTATTGATAAAACCAAAGAAATTACATGTAAAAATGAGAAAAATCAAATAAAAAAACTTAAAAATATTTTAATAAGCAAAGATAAAGAGATATTAAATTTGAAAAAAGAAATTAATAATTTTAAAAGTATTATAATTAAAAAATTTGATAATTCAAATAAATTTCCAAAATTAATGATGAAGCCAGAGTATCAAAAGGATAGTAAAAAAATAGAAAAATTTAAAGCAAAGTCATTTCATTTGAAAAAAGATTCCTATATATATGATGCAAGAGATGGAAGAAAATTAGATAAGTGGTATAAAAACACAACTTTTACATCTAATATAAAACATGGAAGATGGATAAAAATAACTGGATATTTTGTAGATAAAAAATGGCGTAAAGCTCAAAAAGAACTTTGGATTAAGCAAAACCATATAGTTCAAAAATAAAATTTAATATATACTATTCATATAATTATAAGTTATATAAGTGTATTATGAAAGTAGAAATAAATTATTTAAAGGAGTTTATTATGTGTATTCCTCATGGTGGTGTAGGTACAAAAGATAGTGGCTACATAGATGTTAAACCAAAAAAACATATAAAAAGAGTCTCTCAACAACAGTTTGAAAAGGGTGATCCTGATTTTATAGATGAAAGAATTTTTAAGAATAAACAGATAAATGAAAAAAAATCACTTTACAATCGTCTTTTTGGCAATTAATGATAGATAAACTACTTAAAACAGTATTTGGACATGATGGTTTTAGAGCTTTTCAAAAAGAAGCAGTAGATACCATTTTAAATAAAAAAGATTTGATTACCATTTTGCCAACTGGTGGTGGAAAATCACTTTGCTATCAACTTCCATCACTTGTCATGGATGGAGTTACAATTGTCATATCTCCACTTATTGCCCTTATGCAAGACCAAGTAACGGCACTCAAAAACAACTCCATAAAAGCAGAAATGATTAACTCTTCTTTAGATTTTGATGAGATACAAATGGTGATGTCAAAACTCAGAGCAGGGGAGATAAAACTTCTATATATCGCTCCAGAGAGACTGAGTGCAAATGGTTTTGTAGATTTATTAAGAGAGTTAAATATCAACTTCTTTGTGATTGATGAAGCCCATTGTGTGAGTGAATGGGGGCATGAGTTTCGTGCTGATTATAGAAATTTAAACAGATTAAAGCAACTTTTCCCAGATGTAAGTATTGCTGCATTTACAGCAACTGCTACACATAAAGTTCAAGAGGATATTGTAAAAACACTCAATCTCAATAATCCTACTCAATTAAGAGGAAAAACAAAACGAGACAACATCACTATATCTACAAAAAAAAGACTAGGTAATGGACGCAATCAACTTCTGGAATTTTTACAAAAACATAAAAACAATTGCGGTATAGTTTATGCCTTTAGCAGAAAAGATGTTGATAGTACAGCAGAGTTTTTAAAAAAATGTGGCTTAAAAGTTGGAGCTTATCATGCTGGTCTTAGTAGTGAGATTAGAGATGGTATTTATAAAGATTTTGTGTATGAAAGGTTAGATATTGTAGTTGCAACCATAGCATTTGGCATGGGTATTGACAAGAGTAACATCCGTTTTGTTGTTCATATGAGTATGCCTAAAACTATGGAGAATTATTATCAAGAGATAGGTCGAGCAGGGCGAGATGGTCTGGATGCTGAGACACTTTTACTCTATACAAAAGCAGATGAAGTTCAAAGACGGATGTTAATTGATGATATCCCAAATAACGAGTATAAAGACCTATTGTATAATAAGCTCAATAAGATGTATAGCTATTCTAACTCATCTGAATGTAGGCATAAGATGATTGCTAATTATTTTGATGATGAATTGGATGCTTGTGGTGATATTTGCGACAATTGCCAAAAAGGTGAAGTGCAAAAAGTGGATGTAACTCTTGATGCTATGAAACTTCTTTCTGCTTTTTATAGGTGTGAACAGAAGTTTGGGCTCATCCATGTTGTGGATGTGCTAAGAGGTTCAAAGAGTCAAAAGGTTTTACAGTTTAATCATGATAAACTCTCAGTGTATGGAATTGGGGCTGATAAAAGTAAAAATGAGTGGAGTGCAATAGCCGATAGACTTTTTGAAGTGGATGCTTTGGAGATAGGTGAGCATAGAGCTATAAAAATAAAAGCATTTGGATTTGAGATACTTCAAAAAAAAGCAAGTGTTGAGATTGATATAGACAAGTTAGGCGTGAAAACAAAAGAGAGTTCAATAGAGAATAAAAAAATAGTAAATGATCAAGTGTTTGAAAAATTCAGAGCACTAAGGTTAGATATTTCGACAAAATCAGAGGTTCCAGCTTATGTAGTGTTTTCAGACAAAGTTCTCTTAGAATTTTCCAAAAAACTTCCACAGACTAAAGGTGAAATGCTGAGTATAGATGGGGTTGGAGAGGTTAAATTTGAAAAATATGGAGAGGTGTTTTTAGAACTTTGCCACGAATTGAAAGCAAAAGAAAAATCACAAGAAAAACAACTGAAACCACTTTCTAAAACTTATCTCGAAACATTGGCTTTAATTAAAAGTGAGCATAATATAGAAGATATTGTAAGTATAAGAGAACTACAGACCAATACCATTTTAGGTCATATAATACTTTTACATGAGCATAAAGAGATTAGTGATGACGAGAAAAATGATTTGATACAAAGTATAAGAGAAGAGTTCCATCCAGATATAAAAGAGTGGTGTGAAAAAGGGCTTAAAATATCCGACATCCAAGAGTTAAGGCAACAACTTGCTATTTATGAGAATTTATTTCTGAAATAACAGACTAAAAAGTCTGCTATTGTCCACCCCAAGGCATCTCATCTTCAACCCATCCGTTGATGAAGCCATCTTCAAGATTGTAAGCTACAATACCCTCACTCGCTAGCATATTAGCGGCTGCTTTTGAGCGTGGGCCACTTCTACACACCAGAACTACGCTATCTACACCTTGCATTTTCATAGCTTGCATAACTTCACTTACAAAGTTTTTATTTTGAAGCTCTTTTGCATTATAGAGCTTCATCGCTGATTTATGGTCTTTTACTTTAGAGTTTTTTATCTCATAAGCAGCACTTTTTACACGAGTCTCAATTGATTTTGGGTCATAGCTCCAGTAATAGGCAGGGATGTTGATAAACCCTTCACCATGACCGACATAGATATACTCTAAAGATGTTCTAACATCCACAATGATAGTTTTGCCCTCTTTTTGCATCTCGTAAGCCTCCTCGGCACTTAAATCTGCTTCGTAGGAATCTGCAAAAGATAGAGAAAAAAGTGTTATGATAGTCAATAATAGTTTCATTGGTATATTCCTTTTTTTTGATACTAATGTGATTATATCTTTTGTAAATTAAGATAACTTAAAAAATGATATAATGGCGAAAATTTCTAAAAGATATGGCATGAAAAAGATTTTAATTATTAGTGATGGGGATGCTGGCGAGCATTTCATCAGAAGAGTCCTTGAGACTTACAGTACCGAAAATATTTACTATGTTGTTCAGACAAAAGCGAAAGAGTATGAGGATTTTAATCCTGCTCGTTTTAAATTTTATGAGTTTGATCCAACAAGTTTATATAAGCTCTCAAATCTGCTTAAGATGGAGTTTGTCCAAGTATTTGTTGCCATGGAAAATTTAATTGATGTTGAGAACACCATTAAAAACATACGAACTATGAAAAAGCAACTTCGTGTCATAGTGCTCAATAAATGGCATATGCAAAATGAAGATCCTAACCTTGTGCTGATAAACTCAAATGAACTTTTAGCATCGAGACTTTTAGACTATATGCCAAATGTTCCCGTTATCGCACAAAATGTTGGGATAGGCGAGGGTGAAATTATGGAAGTTCTTGTTCCATTTGGAAGCTCTTTTGTGTATCGCCACATTGGTGTAATTGAGCAGAAAAATTGGCGTATAGTTGCTATTTACAGAAATAGAAAACTCATAATGCCTTCTCGAAGAAGAATGATTCAGCCAAATGATTTACTTGTTTTAGTGGGTGAACCAGCAGTTTTAAAGTCTGTATATCGTGCAATTAAGAGAGAACTTGGACAGTTCCCAGAACCCTTTGGCTCAAACCTCTACCTTTATATAGATATGAATCTCATAAATCCTTTAACCATAGAAGAGTTAGTAAGAAGAGCTGTCTTCGCACATAAAAAATTCAAGCATAACCTAATAATAAAAATTGTAAATCCTGGTAATATCTCTATAATCAGGTATATAAAAGAGTTTAGAAGTGATAATGTAGTTGTAGATATAGAGTATGATAATGTTAACTTACAAAATGCTTTTCATGATGATATAAAAACATATCATATAGGACTTGTGATAGTTTCTAAGGAGATATTTGCAAATTATACGATGAGAAATACCCTTTTTGAATCTCATGTGCCTGTACTGAAAATATCTGATAAATCCTTTAGTTCTTTAAAAGATGCTGTTTTAGTTTTAACAGATAACCGTGATTTAGAGAAAATTTCTTCCACTATATTTGATATATCTGAGCAGATGAGTTTTAATATAGAGATCCACAACTATATGAGTGAACATCAAGAGGAAAAAGAGCAGGTGATTGAGCACTATAATAATCTCTCAACTATTTTTACAAAAACTATAAAAGTGATAGAAGATGTTGATAACCCTATGCGAACACTAAGACAAAAAGATAACTTTATTCAAATCTTGCCTTTTACAAATAAATTGACTACAAGGCGAATTTTTTCTCTCCTTTCAACAGATAGTGAGAGACTGTATCATAAACTTGATGATTATCATCAGATTTTTATACCAGTACAATTATAAAAGTTCTCTAAATTCAATAAATATGATATGTAAAAATTCTAAATAGAATAATGTAAAGAAAAAAGGTAAAAAATGTTAGAGCTATTTAAACAAGAGAAAAGTTTTTTAACAAGAGCTAAGGAAAAAAGCTCACTAAAGTATGTTATTGAGTTTGATGATGTGGGTGCTTATATCGAGGTTTGTGATTCTAAACTTAAGCTTATAAAAGAGATTGATTATAGGGTTTATAATGGAATAGACAGAGAGATTTTACAACTTTTAGAAGATTCTAGTGAGAGGGATTTTTTTACTGTGAGTTGGGAGAGTGAAGAGAATCATATATATCTCGACAAACATCCACGCCTTGTTGAGCTTTTAAGACAAAATGGTAAGATTTTTAATCTCTCTGGGGATGAAATATCTTTTAGTGAGGGTATTTCTAAAGTTGAGTTAGAGATAGTACAAGATTTGGAAAATAAGGGCAAATTTAAAACATCTTTGCAAGTTGATTCCCATACAGCCTTTAGATTTATAACTGCAAACTATGTGCTACTGCAAGAGAGAATTGTTCAAGTAAACGATATTGGTGAAAATTTCAATAAACTAGTCACTTTTAACACAAGCATAGAAAAAGAGAAGCTAGAAGAGTACCTAACAATTCTTTTTACATACTTTGAAAATATAGAGATAAAATATGATAATTATGAAGTTGATTTTAAAGATGAAAAAAGGCTGATAAAACCAGCGGTGATATTTGAGAAAATAACATCAGATAATGAGTTGGTTTTAAGAACATCTGCAACAGTTGGAAAGTTAAGTCCTGAGTTTTTTAACGATTTTAATATCTCTAAAATAGTGCTTATAAATGAGTTGGAATCTAGTATTTCTGTATTTGAATGTGATTTTAGCGATGTTTTTGAGATATATGGAACTATTTTTTCTAAACTTAATTCGCTTAAGAGAACTCTGAAAGGTACAAGCTTTAGTGAGGAGGATGGGCTTTTTATCATAGATGAGGAGTTAAGTCGTGAGTATATACTTAAAAATCTTCAAAACATCATAGCAAAAGCTGAGCTCTTTGGTAGTGAAAAATTAAAATCATACAAGTACAACACAAGCTCACCAACTCTCAATGTGGTCTTTAAAGATAAGATAGATTTTCTTGATAGTGGTGATGTAAGTGTAGATATTGGTGAGGATAATTTTAATGTTTTTGATATGATAAATCTTTACAAAAAACACTCTTACATCCCACTAAGTAACGGTGAAAAAGCGATAGTTGATAAGTCATACATCTCAAAGTTAGAGAGAATATTTAAAAAAGATGGTAAAAAAATCAAAGTATCGTTTTTTGATTTGCCTGAGATAGAGGATTTGATTCATAAAAAAGAGCAAAAAGTTTTTAAAAATTCCAGAAAATTTTATGAGGGGTTTAACTCTTTAAAAACATCAAAAACTAGGATGCCAAAGCTTAAAGATGTTGTGATGAGGGATTATCAAAAAGAGGGTGTGAGATGGCTAAAATATCTCTATGATAACAAATTTGGTGGATGTTTAGCTGATGATATGGGGCTTGGTAAAACACTTCAAGCTATCTCTCTTTTGTCATTTATCTATCCTAAATCAAAAACTCCATCTTTAGTTGTTATGCCAAAGTCTCTTCTCTCAAACTGGCAAAATGAGCTAGAGAAATTTAATCCAAACCTATCTTTTTATATCTACTATGGTGCAAATAGAGAGATACAAGAGTTTAAAAAAAACAATGTTATTTTAACAACTTACGCACTTGTAAGAAATGATATAGAAAAATTTAGAGATATAAAGTTTGATACTATCATCTTAGATGAATCTCAAAATATTAAAAATGTAGATTCAAAAATCTCTAAGGCTGTGATGCTTTTAGAATCTAGCCATAAATTTGCATTGAGTGGAACACCTATAGAGAACTCACTTTTTGAACTCTACTCACTTTTTAGGTTTATAAATGGTGGACTCTTCTCAACTCTAGCTGATTTTAAAAGAGACTATGCAGTACCGATTCAAGGTGATGCAAATGAGGATGTTGCAAAAATCTTAAAAGCAAAAATATCTCCATTTCTACTAAGACGACTCAAAAAAGATGTTTTAAAAGATTTACCAGCAAAACAAGAGCAGGTGATTTATGTAGATATGGATGAGAATCATAAAAAGTTCTATAATCAAAAAAGAGATTATTACAAACAGGTATTAGAGCAACAAATCTCTATGAATGGGATTGATAAATCAAAGTTTATGATTTTACAAGCTTTTAATGACTTAAGACAAATCGCATCCGCTCCAGAGCTAAAGAGTGAGGAGCAGATAGTATCTTCAAAGATAGAATCTCTTTTTGAGATGCTTGAAGATATAGTTTTAAACAACCATAAAGTTCTTATCTTTGCAAACTTTTTAGGCTCACTAGATTTGATAAGTCAAAAAGCACAGTCTAAAGGGTATGAGCATCTTTTGATGACTGGAAGTACACGAAATCGTCAAGAGTTAGTAGATAAATTTCAAAATGACAAAAGTATAAAACTCTTTTTAATGACACTTAAAGTTGGTGGAGTTGGACTCAACTTAACAGAGGCTGATTATGTCTTTATATTTGACCCATGGTGGAACAAATCTGCTGAAAATCAAGCCATTGATAGATGCCATAGAATGGGGCAGAAAAATAGAGTGTTTTCGTACAAGATGATTACTAAAGGGACCATAGAGGAGAAAATCTTAGAGCTTCAAACTCAAAAGCAAGATATGACAGATATGATAATTAGTGGTGAAGATGGTGGGCTAAAACAGCTTAGCAGTGCAGATTTAGAGTATATACTGGGGTAGACGATATGAGATTTTTAATTTATGATAACAAAAAGTTACAAGAGATTGTTGGGGCTTGTACATATCAAGAGCTACTTAGGTTTACAAAATTTATAAACGATGTAGCACCTGGAAGACTAAATATAACCAAGATAAATTCTACTAAAAAAACAGCACTAGTTAACTATCTTGTAGAGCTTTTAATGCAAGAGAAAAATGTTTTAAATATTGCTCAAAAGCTAATCAGTACAGAGGTTTCTAGCTTTTTATATATGAATATAGTTTGGAATAATATGGCTATGCAAACAAGCGAAATAGAAGATATGTTTCATCTAAACCTTGCTACCCCATCTGGAAGCAGATATGGAACCAATGAGGAGTATTTGGGTGGAGTCTTAGCTTTAATAGTTCGAGTTACTAGAGTAAGTGGAGGGTTTTATTATGGGGATAGTATGGATATTTTGTCTATGAGTAGTAGTTTTTTTCCTCTTTTAAAAGTTCTTTTACCTATTCCAGATGATTTTGATTTAGAAAAAGTTGAGCATCCAAACAAGACAGACTACAGTTATACAAACGAAGAGAATGTGTTTAGCTTCATAAGTGTAGCCTCAGATATGCTAAAGAGTAATCTAGTTGAGTTTGGAAAAACCGGTGAAAAACCCCTTGCAAAATCTTTAAATATCTTAAAGGCATCCACAGGGATAAATGAGTTTTATAGTGAGAAAAAGATAGATTCACTGGCTACAGATATGTTGACAAGAAGTTTTTCATACTATTACTGGGCAGCTAAAAAGTTTAAGCCTACAGAACTTGAGTCTTTGAAAGATTTTATAATGGATAAGTTTGAAGATAAGTATTACTTTTTTATAACAAGAGTACTACTCACACACCTAAAAAAAGTAAGATTTGATCACCATTATACAAGAGAATTGGGTCTTTTTAATGCACTCAACTCAATTGTGCAAGATTTGCCAAAAGATTCATGGGTAAGTATGGAAAATATACTAAAATACTCAAGCTATAGAGAGTTAAAATTTCATTTAGAGTATAAGGGTAAAACTGATAACTATATTTTTGAGAGTGAAGCTGGTGATTACACTTGTGATACTAACTATACGGCACTGTTTTTTGAGCCAGTTTTAAGGGGTGGATTTTTTTATCTGGCATCTTTAGGGCTTTTTGAACTTATGTATGACAAACCTAAAAGTAACTACAATATAAAAGCAAAAGACAAAGAGTACATCTCTGTTTGGGATGGGCTAAAATATGTAAAAATAACTGAACTTGGAAAATATATTTTTGGTTTTTCTAAAAAGTACGAGCAAAAAACCATACAAAAGAGTAGACAAAATTTAAAGTTTGATGAGTATAAGCCTATCATAACTATAGATTCCAAAGATACTATTTCGCAGGCAAAGCTAGAGCCATTTACTGAAACCTATGCTCCAAACAGATATATACTGAGTTATGCTAAAATATTTAAAGATTGTAAAAGCACAAAAGCCTTAGAGCTTAAGATAGAGAGCTTTTACAAACAGATAGAGAAAAACCCACCACAAGTTTTTAAAGATTTCTTTGATGAGATCAAGGCAAATCAAAATCTATTAAAAAGAGATTTAAAGCAAGTTGTGATAGAGTTGACAAATAATAAAAAACTTTTAAATCTTTTTATGAAAAATAAAAAAATACAAGAGTTGGTGATAAAAGCTCAGGGTTACAGAGTGATAGTTTTAAAAGAAAATATACCAAAACTTACTAAAATCGTTAAAGATAATGGCTTTTTTGTTGAGTTTTAGATAAGAGATAAAATGGCAATCAATAAAAATATAATTGACATAATTCAGGTGCAGAACTCTTGTAGGGAGGTGATGCAAGAGTTATATAATTATGAATCTAGATCTAGTGATGCGATTAGGGATAGCTACGCAAATGCTAAACTTGATGATGCCATTGCTTTTGAAATAATTGAGTACGATGATTTTAATGAAGAGTTTAGTTTATCTCCCGATACAGAGGAGTATTTTAAAACAAGATTAGGTCAAAGTGGTGAGACAAATATAGGTCTAGTGGATGATAAGCTTTCTAAGTTGCAAGTGCATTTAAACTTTTACAACAAAAGGTTAAAGAGCCGAGAATCGGTCGATAAAGAGTTGAAGTCAATCTATAAAATACTTTCTCAAATCCCTTCTCTTTTGAAGTATAATCTGTATGCCATAACCTCAAGTTCTATTTTTGCTTTTAAAAGTGAGCCAAATTTCGATATAAAAATGGATAAGTTAAAAATATGTCAAGATGAAATATCTCAACTTATAGATGCTTCACAAAGTATAGATAATTTTTTACAAATTCATTACAATTTTTTTAAAGCGATGAAAAATCCTAAAATAAGTTCTATGATTTTAAAATTAAAAAATAACTCAATTAAGCTTGAAAAATCATTTATCCAACTTTTTGATGATATTAGAAATTTTATAAATCAAAGTATAAAAGATGGTGAGTTTATAAAAAAACTTCAAACTCTAAAAGAGTTGAAAGATGAACACAAACTTATGCTCAATACAAATATACAAGAGCTTGCTAAAGATAAATCACCAGTTTTAAAAAGTACTAAAATCAGAAAGATTCATCCTTATGATAAGATTTTAGACTATATTGAGACAATTAGAAAAATAATAGATTCAAGAGAGATAGAGCTAAATGAGACAATGTCGGAGAGTGCTTTAGAGTATGATATAGATGAGATAGTTCAAATAGAGAGAAAATTATATAATTACCAAAAACTAAATGATGATTTCTTATCTCAAGATGAAAATTTAGTGTCATTTTTGTTGAGCAGTGATATTGATAAAGATAGATTATTGGGCGTATTTGTTAGAATGTTGAAAAATTATTCACTTAAGTATGAGTTAGATGATGAAATATTTATAAAAATAGATGATAGAAAATATATAGAGGTAAAAAGATGCTTATAAATGTAGATGAGTTAGTGCCACAACATATAGAGAAGATTTATCAGATTATAATTAAGGGTGGGTACATAAATGAAAACAGCTCAAAAAATGGTAACTCAGAACTTTATGATGCCATAGTAAGTAAAGAGAGTGAACTTAGAGCTTACTTTAGACCTTTAGGCTACGCTCTTAAAAGAAGGGAAGGGTATTACTATTTTGCACGAAATGATGCTTCTGATGGAGAGGCGGCGCTTGAGCAGATTGTAGATTATATTGAAATTGCTAATTTTTTTAAAACTCTTGATTCTAACTTTAGTGTTGGGTATAGATTTAGTCTTACATCGATGGAGCAGCAGCTAAATAGTAACCTTGAGTTGCAAAATTTATCACTAAAGATGAAGGGTATTAAAGCAGATGATAACAGAGAATTTATTCAAAAAATAGTGGATAGATTAAGAAAAGATGGATTTGTAGAGGAGCAAAATAGTGCTAATGGTGAATTTATAGTTTTAAACTCTTATGAGTATATAGAGACATTTTTGGGTGAGGTAGAAGTTTATGAGTAGAGATGGATTGAAAAAACTATATCTTATTAAGAGTGCTGGTTTTGAGTTTTCTGAGATTGACTTAACAAAAAATACTCTACTTCTTGGTGAGAGTGGTGTAGGAAAAACTACTATCATGAGAGCTGTGTTGTTTTTTTACACTATGGATTATTCAGATACAGTTTTAAACTTAACATCTGATACTAAAAAGTCTTTTAATGATTGGTACTTTAAAGAGCATAATTCACATCTAGTGTATGAATATACAAAAGGTGAGAGTAGATTTTTATTTGTAGTTAGTAAGAGTGCAAAACTACACTATACATTTATAGATATTACAAACTGTAGTTTGGGTGTAAAAGAGCTTTTTATAGATGCAAACATGCCTCTGAGTTTAGAAAAAATGAATGAAAAAATTCAAAAAGAAAATCTACCAAACCACTCTACGACTATAAAAGAGCGATATATAAATACATTTCATAGGAGAGATACTAGCAATAAAAAAATAAAACAAGAATCAGTAGTAGATTTTTCACTTTTTGAGAGGATAAACCTTACGAGTGAATTTGCTAAAACTTTATCAAATATTTTTATAAGCTCTAAAGTAAATTCAAGCAGTATTAAAAAAAGCATAGTATCTTTGATAGAAAATTCTAATGCTAAAATAGATTTACATGAGATAAAGGTTAACCTTGATGAGTATGTGTCACATAAAGATGAAATTGAAAAGTTTGAAAAGAAAATACCAACCATAGAGAAATTATCGCAAAAATTTAATGAGTACAGTGGCAATAAAAAAGAGTTTAAACAAAGGTCAAATGAGTTACATGCTCTAAATAGTAAAACCACTCTAAGGTTGCAAGAGATAGTTACTGAGATAGATTCTATTGAGGATGAAAAAGAGAAATTAAAAATAAGTTATGGAGTCAAAATTACGACTATTGATGAAAAAATAGAGATAAATACTAAAGAGATTAATATACAAGAAAATTATTTAAAAGACTTAAAGCTTAAAGATAGAGAGTATAAAGAGATAAATATAGATTTAATGGTAAATGAGTATCAACAAGAACAAAGTTATATAAACTCACTTCAAGATTATAGAGATAGATATGAGGCTTTGACATCAGAGTCTAAAAACTTAACACTACAGTACAAGAATATACAAGAGAGACATTACAAAGATAGAGATGATGAGATATTAAAACTCAAAAATGAAAATTTAGAGACTAGTAAGAAAATAAACGATGAGAAAAATATTCTCATAGAGGGAAAAGAGAGAAAAATAAAAGAAAAAACTCAAAGATATATAGATGAAAAAGATAGTCTTGAGCTTAATCTAAAAGAGCAAGAGGCAAGATTTAACGAAATAGATATTGAGCTTGCAAGGATAGAGTTTTTTCAATTTAATAAAGATGAGATAGGCAGATATGAGGATGAGATTAAAAAGTATGATGAAGCTTTAGTTGGAGTTAGTATATCTACAAACAACAACAATATAGAGATAAAAGAGGTTGAAAAAGAGATAAAAGAGATAGCCAAAGAGCTAATAAACTCTCGTGCTAAATTAGATTCTGAGCTAAAAGAACAGAAGGAAAAATTATTTGCAAAAAAAGAGATGCTTGAGAAAAAGCTTGACTTTGAAAAAGATAATTTATACGGGTATTTAAATAAAAACAGTGTAAAAAACAGAGAAAAAATTGTGACCTATCTAAAAGATGAGATTCTTTTCTCAGATAAAACCTTTAATATAAAAGATACTACAGATGTGGATTCACTCTTTGGTATAAAGATTGAGTTTGATAAAGAGTTTGAAAATGAGTATGAGTACTCAAAGTTAATGAGTTCTCTTAAACTTGTAAAAGAGAGCATAAAGAATCTTAACAAAGAAGCTATAAGAAAAAAACAAACCTTAGAAGATGAAGCATCTAAAAACACAAAACTAAAAGATAAGCTAAGAGCAACTCTATACTTACAAAAAACAGCTTTAGAGGAGAAGAAAAAAAGTTATTTAAAAAATATAAGTTTAGCAAAACTAAACCTTGATAATGAGAAGCAAACCGCATCCAAAGATAAGATAAATAAAATAACTGAGCTTCAAAAACAGCGTTTATATTGCAAAGGGAAAAAAGAGGAGTTCGGTTCTAAAATTGATAAGCTAAAAATAGAGATAGAATCTGTGAGTAAAGCTATCAGCGATGATGTTGAGAGTGCAATATTTGATTTTAAAGAGCAACTAAAAGAGCTGAAGATATCTTTAGTGAGCAAGATAGAAGATGTTAAATTTGAGTATGCTAAAAAGCAAGAAGCTACACAAGCAGAGCTTTTAGAAGCACTTAAAAGCAGTGGCATTGATGAAACGTTGCTTTTAACTATTTCACAAAAGATAAAAGTGTTCAGTGCTAAGCTAAAGAGTATAGATAAAAACAAAACAATGGTGATGGTTTATCTATTTGAATATAAAGATAAAATAAAAACAATCCCATTTCTAGAGGAAAAATTTCAAAGTGATAGTAGATATTTAAGTGATTTAAAACATAGAAGAGTAGAGATTCAAAAAGATAATGAACTTAAAGTCTTAGAGCTAGAAAATAAAAAACAAAGTTTTCAAAGTGGTAAATCTGAAATAAACAGCTTTATACAAAATTACAAACAAAAAATACAAAATCATCCAATAGAAAAAAAGATAAAAGAGAGTTTGACACTAAATGCTTATCTATTAGATGATGATGTGAAAATTACACCCTTGGTGGTTGATGAGATAATTAAAACCTATGACGATATAAAATCAGCACAAGAGTCTATAGAATCATCTGTTTTAAAAATTATTCAAAATATAAAACATGACAATATTTTTAAGATAGAGATACCAAACGATTTTGTAACAAATAGTTCCTATCTTAAAACCGCTAAGGAGTTGATAGAGTACATCTCTAATGACAAATTATCTCTATTTAAAGATGTCTCATTAGAGAAATTTAAAAGCAATATAAATTATATTAAAAAACAGCTTGATCTTTTTGAAGATGCTCTTTTAGATATAGAGGGTGAGGTGAAAAATTTAAGAAATGGTATAAAAAAAGCTATTGGCTCATTTAAGGTTATTGATGATATTGACATAAGGTTTCAAGATGCAAATAGCAATATATTTAATACCCTAAAATCACTTGCTCTCTTTTATGATAATAATAATGATAAATTTTTAAGTGGACTATTTGATTCACTTAGTGATGATAAAATATCTCAAAGAGCAAGAGAAGAGCTAAGGGAAAAAATCGTTGATTTAGTGAAATTACTCAATGTTTCAAAGGAGTATTTAGAGCTTGAAAATGGCTTTGTTTTGGAGTTTAAAGCTATAGAGAGAGGGAATGATTTGAAGTGGAGACAAACATTAAACGACATTGGTTCAACAGGAACATCTACTTTAGTTAAAAGTATCATTAATATATCTATGCTTAAGATGGTTAGTAAAAATATTGTAAAAAACAGTGAAATTGTTACCCATTGTATTTTAGATGAGATAGGTACTATATCAACCCAATATTTTAAAGAGTTGAAAGATTTTGTAAATGATAATGGATTTGTTTTCTTAAATGGTATGCCAACTGAAGATGATATGCTAATGTCAATGTACCCAAGCATTTATGTTGGGCAAAACTTTGGAAAGTACTCAAAAATGATACTTGCAAGTAAAATGGAAATATAATATATGAAGATAAATAAGAAAGATTTTTTGAATATAAAAACCTTGTTGGAGGTTGGAACTATTACAGAGGGTAAATTCTCAAATAAAGAGATAGTTGAGAAGCTAAAATTAAATAACTCTATCAAAAGTGGCAAAAAAACTCCAAAAGTTAGATATATTGAGTTGGTAAACAGAGAAAATATTTTTATATTTTTAAAAAATTATAATTATAATATAAGCTCCGCGGAGGATATTGATACATATATCAAAGAGATACTTGATAGTAATGCCTCAAGAGATATCATACAAAAACGACACAACAGCTCTAAGGCAAAAGATTCTAAAAGCTTAAAAGGCTTGTATATCTCATCACTACAAGAGATAGATATAAAATTTAATGGTGAAACTGTAACTATAGCACCTAATGATGGGCTAGGCTATTTTTTATTTCACACACAAAAAGTTGAAGTTTTTAAAGATACTATTGTGGTTGGTATTGAGAATTATCAGGTGGTTTGGTTTGCTAAGAAGTATAAACAATTTTTTGAGAGCGTTAATGTTTTATTTGTAATGATAAATCCCTATATGTTAGAGTGGATAAGTGACTTAGAAAATGAGTATATCCATTTTGGTGATTATGATTTAGCAGGTATAAATATCTATCTAAATAAAATTATCCCTAGACTAAATAAATCTAAAAAATACTCAATGTTTATACCTAAAAATATTGAGCAGTTAATAAAAAATCATGGTGATATAGAGCTGTATGAAAAACAGACAAGATATAAAGATTTGCTTGTGAACGATAGAAAAATTAATGATTTAAAAAAAATTATTATAAAATACAAAAAAGCGATTGAGCAAGAGGGGTTATACTTACTATGAAAATAAGAGGATTAAAAAGATGAACAAAAAAGATATAGAGAAATTTGATAAATTGCTACAAGGTAAAAGTGCTGCTGGGTTTAATACCTTTGATGAGATAGGTGACATCATAGTTGATTTGATTAAGATAGAAGTAGATACAAATCAAAATAGATTGCTAGAGAAAATCACTCAAAATATTGAGTTTAACTCGGTTGATGAAGTAAACGATTTTTTAGGTAAATATTTTAATTTTCACAATAGTTTGATAATGGAGTTTGACAGACTCCATACAATAGAAAATGATGATTTGTTTGATAAAGAGATAGAAAAATTTGTAAAAAATATTTTGCATATTCTAAACAAAGAAGAGTTACAAGAGGTGCTTTTAGGTTTTATATTTAAACTTGTTACGACTGTTATGGATGAATATTCCATAGAACTTTTGGATTATGAAGATGGTGAAGAGCATCTAAAGCATTTAACTAAGGTATTTGGTGATGAAGATATAGCTTTTTTATATATAGGTGTAAATGTGGTTGCGACATATTTAAGTAAGCAAAAAAATATCAAATATGATGAGCTGATTGATATGAGTAAATCTGTTTTTATTTTTTGTTTGGCGATGAATAGTCTAAGAAAAGAGAATTTTTCAAATATTCAAAATCAACAAAATAGTTTCGATAATTCTGCAAACTCTGTAGCTTATAATGTAGGTAGAAATGACCCGTGCCCATGTGGAAGTGGTAGAAAATATAAAAAGTGCTGTTTAAATAAAAATAGACCTACAGTTTCACAAAAAATAGATTTTGAAGAACCTCAAGATATATTGCCAGCACTTAGCAAAAAAGAGCTCCATGAGCTTTATACTATATGGTCAAGGTTTTTAAACTTTGTAAGTAAAGCGTTCGCAGGAGCGGCACAAGAGAAATATATGAAAATATACGATAAAAACTCTGAGGGTGAATACTTTTTAACCGATGATGCTATAGGTGAAAAAAGACACTACTTAACCATAAGAAATTTTTTAAATGAGTACTTTTTTATGCTTCTCGATCACTTTATAGATGACAACAGAGTGAGTCAAAAAAATATAGATATTTTATATGATATAAGAGATACATATAAGTGTGGAAAGTTTATCTCTTATGAGATGTTTAATAATGGTAATGCCATTATCTATAATCTTGAGGATTCTGAGTGTTTTTATGCATATAAATCATTTTATGATTACTCAAAAGTTTTTCCAAAAAACGAGATGATTGAGACTATGTTTTTTAGCTACAAAGGGAGAATTATAAGTGATGGAGTAGCTACTAAAGATAATGTAGAGGTTGGAGATAATATGAAAAATATGATGATGGAGGATTATAAAAACAAAAGAAAAAATCTTCAATTTCAGCTAGAGTTAAATGAGGCACTAAAAAAATGAATAAACAAGATTTTAACGAGGGCTTACTAGGCTTTTTAGACGCATCACCTACACCTTTTCACGCGACACGAAATATGAGTATGATGTTTGAAAATGCTGGATTTATTAAACTTTTAGAAGAGCAGAAGTGGGAGTTAGAGGAGGGTAAGAAGTACTTCGTTACTCGGAATGATTCTTCTATCATCGCTTTTACATACCCTAAGGCTAAAAACTATACTATGGTTGGAGCACATACAGATTCGCCGAATTTGAAACTAAAACCAAATCCTATGATTAAAGAGCATGGAGTTGTGAAGTTTGGAGTTGAATCTTATGGTGGCTTACTTTTAAACCCTTGGTTTGATAGAGATTTGTCTTTGGCTGGACGGGTGTCTTATCTTGACTCTAGTGACAAGATAAAAGATGTTTTGATAGATGTTAAAAAGGCTATTGCTATCATCCCATCACTCGCAATTCATTTAGACGATAAGGCAAACAAAGAGAGAACTGTCAATAAGCAGACAGATATGTGCCCTGTTTTGACAACAAATGATGATTTTGAGTTTGATGAGTTTTTGAAGTGGCAACTCTCCAAAGTGGATGTTTTAGATGTCAAAGAGCTTTATGCTAGTGAACTAAGTTTTTACGATACTCAAAAAGCTTCTTATGTAGGTTTACATGATGATTTTATAGCGAGTGCTAGAGTTGATAATTTGCTATCTTGTTATGTTGGGATGCTGAGTATTTGTAGTGTGGATGTGGAGAAACCTATGCTTTTTATTGCCAGTGACCATGAAGAGGTTGGGAGTGAGTCAACGAGTGGAGCAGGGGGAAGTTTTTTAGAAAACACTTTGAAACGGATGTTTAACAATTATGATGAATATATGCAGATGATACGAACCTCTATCATGATCAGTGCAGATAATGCCCACGCAATTCATCCAAACTACCCAACAAAACATGACTCAAACCACGCACCCCACATAAACAAAGGGTGTGTAATAAAGGTCAATGCAAATCAAAGATACGCATCCAACTCAAAAACTATTTCAAGATTTATGAAAGTTGCCTCATCTTTAAATGAACCGCTTCAACACTTTGTAACGAGAAGCGATATGGGATGCGGCTCAACTATTGGACCTATCACTGCATCAAGACTTGGAATAGAAACACTCGATGTTGGACTACCAACATTTGCTATGCACTCCATACGGGAGCTTTGTGGGAGTGATGATGCACTCTCCCTTTATAAAATCATAGTAGGATTTGAGTAGTGTCAGGTATAACACCAGAGGAGCTCAATCTTTTAATCGAGCAAACATATAAGGTTGAGCGTGAGTTTACTGAACTAAAAGAATCCTATACTCATCTGCAAGATACTGTTGAAAAAGTTGTAGAATTTTTGCCAAATGCCATCTGGATTTTAAATGAAGATGGTAATGTATTTTTGCAAAATTCACACGCAAAACTTTTAGATAAGCTCTTAGAGCTCTTAGAGCCAAAAAATGATAATTATGAAGTGAAGTTTAATAAACGCTCGTATCTTGTAAAGAGTTCCTCATATAAAGATAAAATCATGTTGAGTGCTACTGATATTACAGAGCAAAAAAGGAAAGAAAATTTGGCGACTATGGGGCAAATGGCTGCACATCTTTCCCATGAAATCAGAAATCCTATAGGCTCCATTTCGCTTCTAAGTTCAACCTTAAAAAAGAGAGTAATTGCAGAAAATATCCCCATAGTCGAGGAGATTCAAAAATCTGTTTACCGTATAGACAGGATTATAAAAGCCACTTTGATGTTTTCTAAAGGTGTTGAGGCAAATAAAGAGCCTTTTCTTTGGAGTGATTTAAAAGAGTCTCTGAATTTAGATATTGGCTACTATGCGTATTCTAAAGATATTACTTTTATATTTCCTGAGCAAAAGTTTATACTCAATGCAGATAAGGACTTGCTAGAGATGTTGTTTTCAAACTTTATAACAAATGCTATAGATGCTATAGAGCTTGATGAAGAGGATGGGGATGAAGGTGTTGTGGAGATAGTATATGAGGCTGATGATGAGTTTCATAAGTTTTACATCTATGATAGCGGTGCTGCAATAGAGAGTAAAAAAGAGTTATTTGAAGCCTTTAAAAGTACAAAAGTGAAGGGCAATGGCTTAGGTTTGGTACTCTCTCGTCAGATTGCTGAAGCTCATGGTGGAAGTGTTGCTTTAATTGCAGGTGATAAAAAATGTTTTGAGATAAAGCTTTCTAAATAAAGATAAAAACACCTCGAAATAGGACTTGATATCCATAATTGAGCAATTTTGAATAAAAATTATTGAAAAGTATCATAAATAGCTCAATTAAGCCAAACAAATGTTTATGGTTCTTGCTTAAAGTGTGTTTCTAAGTATAAATAGTATAATGTAAACAATATAAGGAGTAGTTTTGAAAAAAGAGTTAGTAGAAGTACCTAGGACAACACTTGAATTTTATAAGTATGAAGAAGATGGCTTAGTATTTTATGAGTTTAATGCAACCGCTTGTCAGCCACCAGAACCAATGGTAAATGCTATGAATGGGTTAGGGATGTTGCAAAATGAAAATGATAGATTAGTTGGTATTTTTTTTCATGAACCAAGTCCATTATTGGACAAAGTATCTGCTACTTTTAGCTATGAATCACAAGAGCAGGAAAATGGTGATTTTAAGATAATATTTAAAAAAAAGTAGTAAAAAGGTATAGCGATGTCAAAGGTTTTAATACTCTCTGGAGCGGGGATAAGTGCTGAATCTGGAATATCTACATTTAGAGATAGTAACGGGCTATGGGAAAAACATCGCATAGAAGATGTGTGTACAGCTGGATGTTTAGATACTAACGGTGAAGCAACAAAAGCATTTTATGATGCGAGAAGAGCGGATATAGAAGAAAAGCTTCCAAATTATGCGCATAAGGTGATAGTAAAACTCAAACAAAAATATCCAAATGAAATCTCTGTTTTAACTCAAAATGTAGATGATTTGTTTGAAAAAGCAGGAATAAAAGAGAACGAGATAGTTCATCTTCACGGTTTTTTGAGAGAATTGAGATGTCGTGAGTGTGAGGAGGTATTTAATATTGGATACAAAAAACAAGATGAGTGTTTTAATGCACAGTGTCCTGAGTGTGGCGGTGAGCTTAGACCAAATATTGTATTTTTTGGAGAGGCAGCACCAAAGTACCAGATACTTACTCAAGAACTGAATAATTGTGAGCTTATTGTTATCATTGGAACGAGTGGCAATGTTTTGGATGTTACATATTTTGCACAACTTACAAGTGTGTCTATTTTAAACAACCTAGAACCAAGTGAAGCAATAGATGATAAATATTTTACAAAAGTTTATTATGAAAAGGCTACCCAAGCAATAGATGTAATAGCTGAAGATATAGAAGAGTTTTTAATAACACTTTAGCCTTCTGTTATCTTATTTTGACTAAAATATCTTTTTTTAAAAAGGTATATTAAATGAAAAAACTTCTATCTCTATTTGGCTCAATGAGAACTATGGTAGTTCTTATGAGTATATTCGCTGCTGCTTGTGGTTATGCCACATTTATTGAAAATGATTATGGTACTTTTACTGCTAAATCAGACATCTATAATGCTCGATGGTTTGAAGTGCTACTTGCACTGTTAACTATAAATCTTTCTTATAATATCTATAGATATAAAATGTTTACTCTTCAAAAGGCTCCTTTGTTTATTTTTCACATAGCTTTTATAGTGATTATTATTGGTGCTGCTATTACTCGTTATATTGGATATGAAGGACAGATGCACATTAGAGAGGGTGAGAGCTCTTCAACTATGGTGAGTACAGATACATTTTTTAGTGTGGATGCCATAGTTGGTGATAAAAAAGTTTCTTCTGAAGAAATTTTGTATTTGTCCAAAAAATTTAAAAATACACTAACATCTTCTTTAAATATTGATGGTCAAGATGTTTTTGTTGAGATGATAGAGTATATACCAAACTCTACAGAGACAAGTTACCCAGCAGATGTCGGTGATCCAATGGCTGAGATGATGATAACAGTCAACGGAGAGGGAAAGAGAACACCTCTTAGAAAAGGGCAGTTTTTTGAGAGTAATGATATTATTATAGATTTTGGCTCAAATGAAAGCTTTGATAAAGAGGTTATCTCTATGTTTGTTGAAGATGGACAACTCTATATGAGCCATAATGTTCCTTTGGATTATTTAAAAATGGATGATCAAACAAAAGGCACCTTGGCACCAAATGAAAAAGAACCTCTTGTTGGAAGAACACTTTTTTCATACAAAAGTAGTAATTTTGTTCTTCGAAACTTTTTTGAGCATGCAAGAACGGAAGTTGCAACAAACCCAAAAGTGTCTCCAAGAATAAATGGATATGATGCGTTTAAGTTTAAAATAACTGTAGATGATGTCTCTAAAGAGGTTATGATATTTGGTCAAAGTGGTTCTGTGGCAAAAAAATATAGTAATGTTGTTAATGGTGTAGAGGTTGTGATGTCCTATGGCTCAAAAATATTACAACTCCCTTTTAAAATACAGTTAGATGATTTTCAATTAGATAGATACCCTGGTTCAATGAGCCCAGCATCGTATGCAAGTGAGGTTACTTTAATAGATAAAGAGCAAGGTATAGAATATAAATACAGAATTTTTATGAACAATATTTTAGAGCATCGCGGTTATAGATTTTTCCAAGCATCATTTGATCCAGATGAGAAAGGTACTGTGTTGTCTGTAAATAATGACCCTGGAACATTACCATCATATATAGGTTACTTTCTATTGGGTTTAGGTATGTTTTGGTCACTATTTTCTAAAAGAAATAGATTTGATAAGTTAGCTAAAAAAGCAAAAAAAGCGAGTGAGCAAAGAGTTTTATCTCTCTTAATTGCAATTGGTCTTGTGGTAAGTATCACTCCATCTTATGCAGAGGAATTAAATCCTGTACTCAAAACCATTACCTCTTTTGATAAAGAACATGCTAAAGAGTTTGGTGAGCTGATAGTTCAAGATAGTGCTGGGCGTATGAAACCACTTGATACACTCTCTAAAGAGATAATCTCTAAAATTCATAGATCACCAACACTTAAAGTTGGGGAGAAAATACTTGACTCTAATCAACTTATCTTAGGGATGATGTTACGCCCTGAAGCTTTTAGAGATATTAAATTTATTAGTACAAAAGATGAAAAAGTAAATCAACTTATTGGAACAGCAGCTAAAGCAAAATTTGCTTCGTTTGGTCAATTTTTTATTGACCCTGTTAATATGCAAGGTTACAAACTCTCAGAGGCGGTAGAGAGTGCAACGAGAAAAGAACCAAAATATAGAGATAAGCTAGATAAAGCAGTTTTAAAAATAGATGAAAGAGTCAATATTGCATATATGGTTTATAACGGTTCTTTAATTAAAATATGGCCAAAACCAAATGATGCAAACAATAAATGGTACGCAACCATTGATGGACTCAAGAGTATGTCTCCTGAAAATGGAGAGAGGATAAGAGGTATAGCAATTGAGTATTTTAAAGCGATTGACGGTGCTTTAAGTTCTGGAGAATGGGCTGATGCTACTAGTGCATTGAAAAAAATAGCTGACTATCAGAGATTTTATGGTTCAGATGTTTATCCAAGTGAAAACAAAATAGCAGCAGAAGTCCTTTACAATAAGGCTGATATTTTTGAAACTCTATATCCTTTTTATCTTATTGTTGGTTTTATACTTTTGATTTTGAGTTTTATAAATATATTGAAGCCAAAATTTAATATTGCATTATATAGCAAGATAACACTGGGTCTTTTGATTTTATTTTTTATTGCGCATACTTTTGGTCTAGGGCTTCGTTGGTATATCTCAGGACATGCACCTTGGTCCAATGGCTACGAGTCCATGATATATATTGGTTGGGCGACTATACTTGCAGGGTTTATTTTCTCAAAACGCTCACCAATGACGATGGCATCAACTGGTATATTGACAGGACTTATCCTTTTTGTGGCACACTTAAACTGGATGGATCCTCAGGTAACTACTTTAGTTCCTGTTTTAAACTCTTACTGGTTGAGTATCCATGTTTCTATGATTACAGCGAGTTATGGCTTCTTAGGGCTTGGAGCTCTCCTAGGGTTCATAGTGATTATTTTATTTATTATAAAAACACAAAACAATGACAAAAGGATAAGCACATCTATCAGAGAGTTAAATGCTATTAATGAGATGAGCCTTATGGTTGGTTTAGTTCTGTTAACTATCGGAAATTTTTTAGGTGGAGTGTGGGCAAATGAGTCATGGGGTAGATATTGGGGCTGGGATCCAAAAGAGACTTGGGCTTTGGTAACTATTTTAGTGTATGCAATTATACTTCACTTGAGATTTATCAAAGAGATATATACAGAATTTAACTTTGCAGTTATCTCACTTTTATCGTTTAGTTCAGTTATTATGACTTATTTTGGAGTGAATTACTACTTATCTGGATTACACTCTTATGCAAAAGGTGACCCCGTTCCTATCCCAGATTTTGTCCCTATAACATATTTGATAATATTTGTAGTGATAGCATTTGCATATAGAAATAGAAAATTAGTGAAATAGGGAATTTGCTTGGAATTTAAAGGCTTTAGTAAAAAAACTTTACCTTTTTTAGAAGCAATTAAAAACAATAATAATAAAGAGTGGTTTGAGCTACACAGAAGCGAGTATGAAGAGTATATTTTAAACCCTTCTCGTGCTTTTGTTGAAGAGTTTGGTGAGCACCTCATGGCGCTAGAGCCAACTATAAATTTTGCTCCAAAAATAAATAAATCACTCTTTAGAATTTACCGTGATACACGCAGAATGGGCACCATAAAAGTGCCCCTCAAGCATAGAATCGGAATTATCTTTTGGCAAGGGAATGGTTCAAGGATGCAAAGCTCATCTTTTTATCTCCATTTTTCCCCTGAAGAACTTTTTGTAGCTGTTGGTGTACGATGGTTTGAAAAACCGATGCTTGAAGCGTACCGTGAATATATAAAAGATAGCTACAAAAGAGAGGGGCTTAATAAGCTTTTGCACTCTTTGATGAACAAAGGCTATAGTGTTATAGAAAAAGGATACAAAAGATTTCCAAAGGGTGTTCATAAAGATATGATGTACTCACATCTATTTTTATATAAAGGGATGGCAACCTATAAGATTTTAAAGCCTAGTCTGATAGAAGATGGTGAGAAACTGATAGATGAGTTGTATAAGATCTATGAAGATATGTTGCCTCTTCAGCAAATAGTTTATGAGATTAGTTTAAGAGTTAAAGAGGATTAAAACTTGAAAAAAGAAGCAGTAATTTTACTAAATATGGGTGGGCCAAACAACCTTGAAGAGGTTGAGATGTTTTTAAGAAATATGTTCGCGGATAAAAATATATTGACAATGAAAAGTAACCTTTTAAGAAGGTTTGTTGGTGGGATGATAACTTTTACTAGATGTGAAAGTTCACAAGAAATTTACAGACAACTAGGAGGCAAGTCACCAATAGTCGGGCATACCCAAAATTTAGTAAAAAAGCTTCAAGCAAGACTTGGTGAAGATGTTTTCGTTGATTTTGTTATGAGATATACACCACCATTTGCTCCAGAGGTGATTGAAAAAATAAATAAAGAAGAGGTTGAAAAGATATATCTTATCCCTTTATATCCTCAATACTCAACAACCACTACAAAGTCATCATTAGAAGATTTTGAAGAGCATTATCACGATATTGGTAAGAATGCTATACTAGTAGAGATAAAACATTTTTTTGAAAACCATACATATAACAAAGCAATAATTGAGAGAATTAAAGAGCAGATGCAAGATGCAAAGTATGAAGATTTTGATATGATATTTTCAGCGCATGGACTTCCGCAAAAAATAGTGGATGCTGGAGATGTGTATCAACGACATGTTGAGAAGCATGTGGATATACTTAAGAAAATGATTCAAGATGAAAAGATGAATTTTCATGAAACACATTTGGCTTACCAGTCAAAAGTTGGTCCAATGGAGTGGTTAAAGCCATCTCTTGAAGAGAAACTTGAAACTGTTAGAAATAGAGGTGTAGTTATTTTCCCTCTGGCTTTTACTATTGATAATTCTGAAACAGATTTTGAACTAGAGATAGAGTACAGAGAGATAGCAGAAGAGCTTGGATTTAAAGAGTACAGAGTATGCAGATGCCCTAATGACAGCAAGCTTTTTGTAGATGCACTTTGTGAACTATACGATAAAATGAGATAAGGAAAAATATTATGAAAGTTGTTATCTTTGATATGGATGGGACACTTCTCGATTCTAAAAAAGATATAGCTATCTCTGTAAACTATATAAGGGAACTGCACTATAATCTCCCTCCACTGAGTGAAAATTTCATAGTTGAAGCTATTAACAAGGAAGTAAGAAATTTACCAAAACTTTTTTATGAAACTGAGGTGTATGAAGATAAAGACAGAGATGTTTTTGAAATTCATTATGCCTTGCAGTGTGTACAAAATCCATATCTTTATGACGGAATAAAAGATACCCTTCAAAAACTTGTTAACTCGGATGTAAAAATATCAGTAGCTACAAATGCTCCAACCCCTTTTGCTTTGAGAATGTTAAAACATCTTGGAGTAGATGAAATTTTTGACCTCATTATAGGTGCAGATAAAGTTACAGCTTCAAAACCAGACCCGCAAATGTTGCATGAAATTTTGAATCATTATAATTTTGATAAAGATAACGATCAAGCATGGATGGTAGGGGATAACTCAAAAGATATGTTAAGCGCTAAAAATGCTGGGATAGATTCTATGTTCGCAACATGGGGATTTAGTCCTGAGGGCAAGCATGATTTATTGGTAAATGAGCCAAAGGATATTTTAGATATTGTTTTATGAAAACATATGATAGAATAGTTTATTGTGCCATTAAAAGAGTGGAGGAGATATTATGTTTGCTACGGACTTAGTGTTAGCTTTTTTATTTATAATTATACTTTTTTTAAGACAAATCTATATACTCAAGCAACAAAATAAGATAAATTATGCACCTCTTATGCTTAGTATTGGTGTGATCAGTTCTCTTATCCACTTTATAATTCATCCAGAGGTTCAAGATACACTTTTACTTTTAAGAGAATCACTCTTCCCTTTAGTTGTATCTATATTATTCTACATTATTATGAATATACTACACCAAACCCAACAAACTCAAAGCGCTAAAAATCAGCAAGAATTTACAAAAGTTTTAGTTTCTCAGGTTACTCAAATGAGAGAGTATATGGCTGAGTTAGAACTTAGGATGATTAAAAATCAAGAAGAAGATAGGCAAGTGCAAATGGATGTTCGCGAAAAGTTTAAAAAAGATATTATGGCACTTAATGCCATTGAATCAAATCAGATAAAGTTCTTAGAAAAGTTTGATGAGATGGAAAATATTCATAAAGATCTTTTACATTCTATTGAGCATTTTGGAAAAACACAACTACCAGAACTAGACAGCATGGTTCATAAACATATAGATATTTTAAGGATTGCAGAACAAGACCATCATAACAAAGTAAAAATCATGTTGAGTAAAGCTATTGAGAGTAGGGGTGATATATCTGATGACTTAAATGACCTCAAGCATACACTAGATGCTATGAAAAATATCTCTGACACCATTGCAAACTCTATCAGTGCAAAAACCATAGAGCAGTTATCTGGTGTAACTCAATCCTTTAAGAATCAAATTATATCTTTAAAATCGCATGCAGAAAGTGTAGAAACATCTTTGAACGAGAGTGAAAATACATTGAGTTCAATTAGAGACAAGAGTGAGATTTTAATGAAGCAGATGGTTCTATCATCCAATAGGATGAATGAATTAGAGTCTCAAAATGATGGATTGTATAATGTTTTCTCTGTAGTTAAAGAGCTTATGAACGATATGGAGATAATTAAAGCAGATTATGTAAAATCGCAATCACAGCTAAGTGTAATAGCAAGTGAGTTGAAAAAAACAGAAGAAGAACAGATTACTATGATGAAAAGCCAGATTGAAAATCTCAGTAATACACTTACAAAAAGTATTGATGATTCACTAGATAAGCTTCATGAGCATTATCATATAGCTGGTGATGATATCACTCAGAGTGTTCAAGAATTAACAAAAAAAGCACAGCTAAAAAGTGGATATAAGCAATTAGATAGCTAATGCTATGAGTATAGGGTAGATTGTAAGTCCTATGTAAGGTAAAAAGCCATTTATTGGTGCTAGTAGGATTAAACTTAGTTCTTGAGAGAGTTCTCTTTTTGTAAAAACTTGCTCTATAAGAAGAATTTTTGTTGCAATGTCAGCAGTTTTTATAAGCACTAAAAGCATACTCGCAATACTATAGTCCGTCAACATTGCAAAGCCAATACTAAAGTAAAATGTTGGATGCATTAATAAAAATAAAAATATACTTTTGTTGTAATATTTTTGCATACGAATAAGCATACCCATCATGCTAGGAGCTTTTTGCCAGCTTATCTCATATATTTCTAAAATTATAAAAAGTAAGATATAGTTTAAAATAAGCTCGTTTATCATAGATGTATATTACAATAATGTTTTAAAAAAAATACTAAAACAAGGCCTTTGCAATGAAAATACGGGTTTATTACGAGGATACAGATACAGGTGGGGTTGTGTATCATTCAAATTATCTTAACTTTTGTGAAAGAGCTAGGAGTGATGTTTTTTTTATCAAAGGGATCACACCTATTTTAGAAAATGGTCACTTTGTTGCTAGAAAGTTAGTTGTAGAATATATAATGAGTGCAAAACTTGGTGATTTGCTTGAAGTAAAAAGTAGTTTGTTAAAGATGAAGGCTGCATCTTTTATACTTACTCAAGAGATTTATAAAGATGACAAAAAGCTTTTTTCAATGGAGATAACTTTAGCTTACATCTCTTTTGAGGGGAAACCTCAGAAGATGGATATTAGTACAAAAAATCTGGTTTTATCGCTTTTTGATAGCTGATAAATCTGGACTTTGAAGGTTTTAAAAGCTCTATTGGGTATACCATTTGGTTGTCAACCATTTCAATATTATATTTACGGCTCTCTTTTGTTATAAGATGAAAGAAATAATCCATCCCCACTGTTGTAGTATAATTGATCCAATCATACACTATATCATTACCAAGAAGAGAGTTTGTCTCTATAAGTACATTGTTGTTTGAAGTTATAGAGTTAGCTATAATCATATTTTTTCTATCTTTATACTGTGTCATTGATAGCAGCAGTGGGTCATAGTTTATTTGCGTACTTAAAATATTGGTCGCATTTGCATCATAGAGTGTTAATTGAGACATAATCATCCCACTTTTAACTATAGGGGTATTGAGGAAAAAAGTACCTTTTTGAATTTTCTCATTTTCACCCAGTTGTCTTTCCAGATTTGTAATTCGTTTTGGAATTGTGAATTTTATTATCACTTTCTCTTCTTGTGTTAAATATTCAGAGAGCTCCTCATTGTATTCTTGTGAATAATTTATATCTTCAAAAGAATCATTATAATCAGAATAATTAATATCTTCTGATTCTATAGGTGGTCTTGTTACATTTATCTCGTAAAATCTTTCCTCTTGATAGTTTGCAAGTTTTTTACCGATAGAAGATCTATCATTGAATATAACTAGAGGAGAGACAGATTCATTTAGCAGTAAATTGTTTTGAGCTCTATAATCTATGCCACCATAATATAAAAACTCTGATGTCGCATTTACATCTTGCTTATGAATAGTTGGAAAATAGATGTTAATTTCTGGGTTCAATTCAGATACAATATCTGCTCCATTTTTTGTAAGTGGAGCAATAACATACTTAAAGCCATCTTCTTTGATTTTTAAAAGAGCAGATAATATATCTGCAACACTCTCATTCTCTATTTTATAACTTTTAAGTTCAAAAGAACGATTTCTTGTAATGAGGTAAGCAAAAGAAGCATTGGTTGTGGAAGAGGCATATTTACCTATGATTTTATAAGGCAAAAGTATCGCTATTTTTACTTTATCACATAAGATGTTAGAACCAAGGTTTAAGATAGATACACTCATCATTCGTATATCATCAAGCTCTTGATTGTCCAATTTGGAACTAACATGAGAGAGAAAAGAAAATATCATTTCATTATCTATATACTCTTGTAAACAATCTTCATCACATGAATAGGGATCCAGATTTTGTATATATATTTTTGGTAGAGGGATATTAGATATGAGATAGCTTTGTGCAAATAGGGCACATTGCAAAAGTAAAAATATAATAATTATTTTTTTCATAGACAGCTCTTTATAGTATTTTTTAAAATCTTTGTATAGCCCTAAATATAGGGATTTGCATAGATACTAAATCCCTACCTTTTTGCATATTTTTCAATTACGGTAGGGATTTTTATTTTGAATAATATAATTATATCCATCTTATGTAGATGCTACAAGTATTTTCTCAATATTTTCTATACTTTCATCAGTGTTTATTGATTTACAATAAAAATTTTGCAATAATACATTATAAGT
>JALSLJ010000011.1 GCA_026988315.1 Sulfurimonas sp.
ATGAGCATAAAAAACCTGATAAAAAACGAGCACCAAAAAGAAGTTTTAAAAAAACTACCGCAACAAAAACAACAACTAAAAAAAGAAAAACTACAAAAAGAGACCCTAAATAGGGCTCTTTATACCCTTGAATTATCAACCTCCTCTTTGGTGAGTTTTTCTGTGAATAGCATTTTTATTTTACCAAATTGACTAAAAGTATTTAAAGATTAAATTTAAAAAAAGATGTATAATATAATCAGAGGAGATGTGATTATGAAAATACTTTTATTGCATATTATAGCTTTGTTTTTTCTCTCATGTAGCTCATCTGATGGTGCTAGAGACGATAGTGTTGCTCCCGATGTGACAGAAGAAAATACAACAACGACTGTAACAGAAGAAAATACAACGGTTGTATTTCGAGTTGAAGTACCGCAGATAACTCCAGATGATGAGTTTATTTGTATTATCTTTAATGATGGAGATGATCCTAAGAAAATGGATTCTGATGGTGCTTATAGATGGAAAATAGATCTTAACAGTACAACAATTACAACTTCCCAATATAAATATTGTAGAAATTGTGAGTGTGGAGCTGCTGATGAGTATTTAGGTTTAAGGGGTGTTTCATGGAGAGATAACAATACCCCTTTTGAAGATGCAACACTCTATGAAGATAGAGTTAGTCGCTGGAGATGGCTTGATGAAAATCTGACAAGTATAGAGATAAATACAAGTACATACTTGAGTCAAAAACCAGACATAAATAAAACAAATTATATTAGTGGTGTTGGATTGAATGATTGGTGGAGTCATGAATGGCTTGCGTCAATGGAGGTAACACTGCAAAAAGCTTCCGATGATTTAGGTGTAAAATGGATACAGATTATACCAGTGCCGCAAATAAAAAACATTAACGATCCCGATAACTTAGAAATAGACCCTTATGGGATAAATGGGATGAGTGATGCAGATTTAAATGCTACTATTGATTATGCGCATAGTCAAGGGCTAAAAGTATTTCTCAATCCATCTCCTTGGTCATTTGAGGCAGATAATTCAGATACAAATCACACACAAGAGTGGTGGGATAGTTACTTAAATGCTATAGAGCCTGTTCTTTTGCATTATGCAAAAATAGCACAAGAAAAGAGTGTTGAGATGCTAGAGGTACGCGCTTGGCACAATATAGATGCCCTTACAGCACAAGAGGCGCTTAAAATGGAAGATAATGCTTCTATATTACTCCAAAACATAAAAGAGGTATATGGAGGTAAAATTGCTATACAATCAATCTGCTATGATGCAGATAGACCAATTTTAAATATCCACAGAGATGCTGATTATCTTATGATAAATATATGGCAATTTTATCCATGGGCATTTGCCACAAATGATGATGCAAATGTTTCTGTTATGAGAAATAAACTGCAGGGTGATATTGATAATTGCCAAAATTATTATAAAGATAACAATATTTCAGTTCCAGTTGTTATTGAGCAGTTAGCAATCGCTTCTTTTAATGGAGCAATTAATCACGAGGATATAGAGGGTATAGACTCTTTTCATGAGGATAATGAGAGTTATATACTAGATTTACAAGAGCAGGCTGATAGTTATGAAGCTATATATCAAGTGATTGCAAATGAAGAGTGGATAGAAGGAGGCTTTGTGTTTACATACTTTTTTTGGGATTCAATAGGTAAAGATATCAACATAAGAGGGAAAAAGCCAATAGAAGAGGAGATTAAAAAATGGCATGGATGGTTAAATATTTAAAATTTTTAAATATGATACAATAATTTTAATTATCACAATAAAGGAGTTGAATGATGGAACATAAACTATATTATCCAAATGAAGAGCTCTCGGCAAATGCAGCTATAAAGAGTATGGATGAGTATAATGAGTTGCAAGATAAAGCCAAAAATGATTATGAGGGTTTTTGGGATAGTTTTGCTAAAGAAAAAATCACCTGGAAAAAGCCCTATACAAAAGTTTTAGATGATTCAAATATGCCTTTTGCTCGTTGGTTTGAAGATGGTGAACTGAATGTCTCAGAGCAGTGTATCGACCGCCATTTAGCAGAAAATGGAGAAAAAACTGCTATCCTTTTTGAGGGTGAACTTGGTGATATTCAAAAAATCACCTACAATGAACTCTCACGCCGTGTAAATAAAACCGCAAATCTCTTAAAAGAGCGTTATGGGATACAAAAGGGTGACCGTGTAGTTATCTATATGCCGATGATTCCTGAAGCTGCATATATGATGCTGGCTTGTGCTCGAATAGGGGCAATTCACTCTATAGTTTTTGGAGGATTCTCTTCAGATGCCATTCGTGAGCGTATTATGGATGCAGAGGCGAAACTTGTCATCACAGCCGATGGAGCGTACCGTAAAGGCAAGCCATATTTGTTAAAACCTGCTGTTGATGAAGCACTTGCTAAAGGTGGGTGTGATTCTATTGAAAAAGTTTTAGTTGTGAAAAGAAACAATGAAGAGATAAATCTTGTAGAGGGTCGTGATGAGATTTATAATGATGTAGTTGAGAGCATGAGTGATGATTGCGTGGCAGAATCAATGGCAAGCGAAGACCCTCTTTTCTTGCTTTATACTTCAGGAAGCACGGGCAAACCTAAAGGTGTGCAACACAACACAGCAGGCTATATTTTATGGGCGCAAATGACAATGGAGTGGGTGTTTGACATCAAACCTAGTGATGTTTACTGGTGTACTGCGGATGTTGGTTGGATAACAGGTCATACTTATATAGTGTATGGTCCTCTTGCTGCTGGAGCTACTACAGTTATCTATGAGGGTATTCCACTTTTTCCAGATGCTGGAAGATGGTGGAAGATGATAGAGGAGTTAAAAATTACTCAGTTTTACACTGCTCCTACAGCCATTCGTATGCTTCATAAAGTTGGAAATGATGAACCAGATAAATACGACTTAAGTTCTTTGAGGATTCTTGGAACAGTTGGTGAGCCTATCAATCCTGAAGCGTGGGATTGGTACCACAACAAGATAGGTGGAGGAACTTGCCCTATAGTTGATACATGGTGGCAAACAGAGACAGGCGGACATATGATATCTCCACTTCCTGGTGCTACACCTATTCAGGCTGGATGTGCAACTTTACCTGTTCCTGGAATTATGGCTGAAGTCATAGAGGAGGATGGTACACCTACGCCAGTTGGTGAAAAAGGGCTTCTTTGTATCACGAAACCTTGGCCATCTATGATTCGTAATGTTTGGGGTGATCCTGAGAGATTTAAAAAGTCATACTTTGGTGATTGCAAAAAAGATGGCAAGTCAGTTTATTTCTCAGGTGATGGTGCAATGGTGGATGAGAAAGGCTACATCACAATTACTGGTCGTACAGATGATGTTATGAATGTATCTGGGCACCGCATAGGTTCTGCTGAAGTGGAGGCGAGCATCGGTAATGCAGAGTTTGTCGCAGAGTCTGCTGTTGTATCTCAGCCACATGAGATTAAAGGTGAATCACTCTGTGCCTTTGTTATCTTAAATCTTAGTGAACATGCAGGATTTGATGCAATGAGTAAAGAGATAAACAATATCATTAGAGATGAAGTTGGTGCATTTGCTAAATGTGACCGTTTTGTATTTGTCTCAGGACTTCCTAAAACTCGTTCTGGAAAAATTATGCGTCGTATTTTGCGTCTTATAGCAGTTGGTGAACCAATAACTCAGGATATATCAACACTAGAAGACCCAAGTGTTGTCGAGGCGATTATACAAGCAACAAAAGCGCAAAGTTAAAATCTTGAAGACACCAAAAGAACTTATGATAAGTAGGTATGAAGCCTTTGTAGCCGAAGACTGGACTTATTTAGCAGAGACATCTATAAGCCAAACTATAGAGGAGTTAAATCAATCTTCCCCTGTGGAGTGGTTGAAGTTAGATGTATTGGATGCTCATGAAAATCAAGTTGAGTTTAAGGCATACTATAAAGAAAATGGTAAAATCTATGTTTTACATGAAAAGAGCAACTTTATAAAAGTGGAAGGTGTCTGGAAATATTTAGATGGAGAGCTTTTTAACTCTAGGCTTGAGAGAAATGAGAGTTGTCCTTGTGGCAGTGGAAAAAAATATAAAAAATGTTGCGGATAAAATCCACAACTATTTTTATATAGCTACTTTCTATTTTCTTTTATAACATTCAAGAGAGTCTCAAAGCTTGTTTTACTGGAGTGTTCAACTTTTTCCATAGTTGCAACACAGCCTTCATCTTGCATAGCACAAGTGTCAATGGCTCTTTGTAGCTCAACATGTACAATTTCATGATGTTTTTCGATGATTGAAACCTCTTTTTTATTATGTGCAAGAATTGTATTTGCAACCCCGCTGAACCATTTTCCAAATCTACAGCTCTTATGATCTGTAATCTTAGTTATCTCTCCTGATAGTACAGCGTTGTAACCTTCTAATTTAAGAGAGATATGATCAATCTTGCCATTACTTACACTTATCTCATTTGTTACATTAGTGGTTTTATTTGTAATATCGTTTGAGTTTTGCTTCAAGCCTTTGATGTTTAT
>JALSLJ010000012.1 GCA_026988315.1 Sulfurimonas sp.
GCCCTTCATTTCCGATAAAAAGAGTATCAAATCCCTCTTGAGAAATAATTTTGTTTTTTATAAGGAGTCTTTTTATAGCTCGGAGTTTTTGAGCTTTTCGTTTTGTAGTTCGTCTAGCACTTCTAGCCTCACGCCTTGGAAGTGCTAAGGATTTACCATCCTTTGGATGCTCAGCAATGGTAAAAATTCTAACACCACTATCGATAATTTTATTTTTTGCTATATCCTTGCCAACATCAACCAAAGCCCAACCAATAGAAGTTATCCCCAAATCAAGTCCTAAAACTATTTTGCCCATTTTATCTCCTTTTAATGGAAACAATTATATCATAACAGACATAGTTTATCCGAGTGAGAAACGAGTGGGCTATAATAAAGAGGTTGCGGTTCCCTCTGCAAGGCTGTCTTAGACTTAACTGAACACTGTTCATCCTATCAAAATGTCGCACTTTTATTTTAAATCTATTCTTTTACACTTTCACCCTATCTTCCAATGCTCTCGTTAATGACAAGATGTCAATATTTTCTAAACTAACGCCAGTTGGTACACCCTGAGCTATTTTTGAAAAATTTACATCATATGGTGCTAGTTTATCTTCTATATAGAGAATAACCGCATCATTTGCTATAGATGGGGTCATAGCAAACACAACCTCTTTTATCCCATTTTTCACCATATTTTCTAAGTGGGAAATACTTAACTCTTCTAAAGATTCCAAAACAAAATATCTACCATCAAAAAGCCCATTTTCCTCTAAAAGTAGTATATCTTTTGGGTTTTCTAAGATACAAAGCACTTCAGAGTCTCTACTCTCATCCGAGCAAATAAAACAAAGTTCATCTTCACTCATACCTCCGCAAATACTACATTTTTTTAAACACCCAAGTGCTTCTTCTATAGCATGAGATATTTTCATCCCCACAAAAGTATCTTTCATAACCATATGGTACGCAAGTCTTGTCGCTGATTTTTTACCTATGGTTGGGAGTTCTTGCAGTGCATCTACAAGACGGTTAAATTTATTTAATGAGCCTCTCATTAGCTATCTTCTTCAGTTTCTTTTGGAAGTAAAATCCAAAGTTTTAAAGGGGCTTTTAATTCACCTGCCACTTCCATAGCATCCTTGCCAAAACCTAAAAATAGATCAGCACGAACAGCACCTTTTATAGCCCCGCCAGTGTCTTGAGCAAGAACAAGAGCGTTGAAATTTTTCTCTTGGATGTTAGCGTCAAGATACAACATACTTCCTAGTGGAATATATCTTCTATCTACTGCTATAGAGCGTTTAGGGGTAAGCACAACACCCAAGGAACCTGATGCTGCTTGTTCACTTTGTCTAAAATACACTAAAGAATCATTATAGTTGAGTACTTCATCTACCCTCTCTGGATTTTTTTCAAGCCAAGCTCTTATAGTTTGTAGAGAGACCTCTTCGATATTTAAGGCACCTATCTCTACTAAGTATCGCCCTATTGCTCTGTATTTATGTCCGTTTTGATTTGCAAAACCTAAAAATATCGTTTCTCCATTCTCTAAAGTCACTCTTCCTGAGCCTTGAATCTCTAAGAAGAAAAGATCGATTTTAGAGTCTGTGTAGCAGATAACATCCTCTCGTTTTTCTATACCGTCACTCTCTTGCCTTGTGTAGTAAGGGATAAGTTTGCTTCCATCAAGTCTGCCTCTAAGCCTATAATTTTTTAAATCAGGATAAATGGAACTTAAATCTACAGTTATTAAGTCACTTGGTGTTGTGTAAATGGGATATTTATATACATCATCTTTCACTAAGGAACCTTTGAGTTGCGGTTCATAATAACCCGTTAACAAGCCATCTGCTTCCCCATTTTCTGTATTTATCTCATATGGTTCAAACTCTGACTCTAAAAAACTTTTAGCATCCTCAACCTTTAAGGCTCTTTGACATAAGTTTTTATATATTTTTTGTGTTTTACTAGTTTTACAACTATTTATAAATGAATCCAATGCAAGTGTATAATTTTCATCTTTCCAATTTGGAAGTTTTGTGAAACTACTTTTTAAAAGATAAGTTTGTGGTAATTTTTCGGACAATATTTTTGGCTCTTTTGAGCAACCTATAAAGAGTATAGAAAGTATTAAAATGTACATTATTGATTTCATAAAGCAATTATACTAATATTAAACTACAAAAATGGTATAATCGCGAAAAAATTTATTGTTTGGAAAGAAATGGAAAATTTAAGTTACTACGAAATATTAGAAGTCTCACAAAATGCGGATAAAACAACTATCAAAAAAGCTTATAGAGCTATGGCTAAGAAGTACCATCCAGATAAAAATTCTGGTGATGCAGATGCAGAACAAAAGTTTAAACTATGCAATGAAGCATACCAGTGTCTAAGTGATGAAAAACAAAGAAGTATCTATGACCGTTATGGAAAAGAGGGACTTCAAGGGATGGGTGGCGGTTCTCGTCGATCTTCTGGTGGTTTTGATGACCTAGGTTCTATGTTTGAAGAGATGTTTAACGGTTTTGGTGGTGGTTCAACTCGCCGACAAAATCCTGCTGATATGGAAAAATATCCACTAGATATGAATGTAGATATGCACATCAGTTTTCATGAAGCAATTTTTGGATGTGAGAAAGAGGTGGAGTTCTCTTATAAAAGTTCTTGTAAAGATTGTAAGGGAACTGGAGCAAAAAACGGAAAACTATCAACTTGTAAACAGTGTAAAGGTCAAGGTCAAGTATATATGAAACAAGGGTTCATGACTTTTTCACAAACTTGTCCTGTTTGTAACGGTGTAGGTAGTGCTCCATCTGAGCCTTGTAAAAGTTGTCATGGTGATGGTTATACTAAGAAAAAAGAAACTGTTACTATCAAAGTGCCTAAAGGTATTGACTCAGATAACCGTTTAAGAGTATCTGGCAAAGGAAACATTGGTAAACGAGGGGATAGAGGCGATTTGTATGTTACATTTGCAGTGCAACCTGACAAACACTTCCAAAGAGATGGCAATGATGTTTATATAGCTATCCCTGTATTTTTCACTCAAGCGGTTGCTGGTGAGACTCTTAGTATCCCATCACTTACGGGTGAATTAGAGTTAAAACTAGATGTTGGTACAAAAGATAAACAACACTTTACATTTAGAGGTGAAGGTATTGAAGATGTTCACGGACATGGCAAAGGAGATTTAATCGCACAGGTGAATATCACCTATCCTAAAAAACTCAATGATGAACAGCTTGAACTTTTAACTAAACTACAAGAGTCTTTTGGAATTGAGTCTAAGCCTCACGAAAGTGTTTTAGACTCAGCAATAGACAAGATGAAAAGCTGGTTTAAATAACAGATGTTAAAGCTATCTTTTGTATTTTTACTTTTAACCATACCATTTTTAGATTCTACAATCTACTATGGTGTGCCTCAATGGGTGTATGCTTCCCTAGGGTTTACTACTCTTTACGCTGCAACACTTGTCTATATCATTGAAAAAAAGTGGAATAAACTAAAAGATAAACATGAATAGCCCTGCTCTTTTATCTGAAGCTGGGACTTGGTTTCTTGTTGCTTATCTAGCCTCTTTAATCCTCATAGGTTTTGCTGGAAAGTTTGCATCTAAAGAGGAGTCTATGAAAGACTTTTACCTTGGTGGCAGCGGCTTTGGAGTTGGTGTATTGTTTCTAACAATGTATGCTACCCAATACAGTGGTAATTCACTCATAGGATTTGCAGGTAGTGCTTACAGAAATGGATGGTTCTTTGCAGTTGGTGTAACATTTATGATAGCGGTTGTTGGTGGCTACCTGCTTTACGCTCCAAAACTCTATGCCATAAGTAAAAAACACAACTTTATAACAGTTGGTGATTATATAAATTTTCGTTATAACTCTCAACTTCTTACATATCTAGTTGTCGGTATCTCAATTATTGCTCTAGGTAACTATATGCTCACAAACCTAAAAGCTATTGGCTACATCATGGAGTATGTAACTGGTGGTGGCATCGGTTTTACAGAGGGTATAATCTTTATGGCAATTATTATGGTGATATATGAGACTCTTGGCGGGATGCGTTCAGTTGCTTGGACTGACGCTATTCAAGGGGTACTTCTTTTTGTTGGAGTTATCATCATTTTTAGTGTTATAATGATTCACTATGGTACATTAAATGAGAACACTGCATTATTTTTGCAAAACAAACCTCAACTTTTTGCAGATATAACCCTCTCAAGTCAAATAACCTGGATAAGTGTAATCTTACTTATATTTTTTGGTATCTCTGTGTATCCTCAAGCTATACAAAGAATTTATTCAGCTAAAAATGAGCATACGCTTCGTCGTTCACTAAGCTTAATGGTTATTATGCCACTCCTTACAACTTTGCCACTTATCATTATAGCTATCATCGGTTCAGCACATTTTCCAGAACTAGATAAAGCGGGAAGTGAGCAGATTATTTTGCTTATGCTAAACAAACTCACTAGTATTGAGGGGATGAGTATAGTTATAACTATCTTTGTAGCGGCAGCCATTGCAGCAATCATGTCAACTGTAGATTCAGCTATGCTTGCAGTTGCCTCACTTTTTACACAAGACATCTACCATAAAAGAAACCCAAATGCCACGCAAAAAAAGCTAACATACATAGGAAAAGTTTTTTCATGGGGAATTATGGCTTTTATGGTCGTTCTAGCTGTTAATCTTCCATCAACCATCTGGTGGCTCATCCAGATAAAACTAGAGATATTAGTACATATTGCACCAGCAATCATGTTAGGAGTTCATTTTAAAAACATTAGTCATAAAAGCATCATTTATGGTTTATTAGTAGGACTTACTATCACACTTATGTTTTTACTAACCCCTTTACCATCAAAGCCTTTTGGTTTTCATGCTGGAGTTATTGGGCTTCTTTTTAACTTCTTAACTGTATATCTGCATCATAGATATAAATCTTTACACCTCTCAAAAAAGGCACACAACAGCTAAAGGCGATAGTTTTAAGGAAAATTTCTTAATTTTATTTACCGCACAAACCACTCTTATGATCTGATAAATCTTTTTATTATATGATATAATGATGAAATTTAAATGTAAAAGAGATACTATAACGCTATGAATAGAGCACTTCTTAAAAATAAACTCTCCACCCTAGCCCTTTCTATGTTTAGAAAAGATTTTTTTGGAATCTTTCATGGTTCTATCTCTGCTAAGACCGAATCTAATCGTTTCATAATTAATACAAAAGAGGCTGTTTTTGACGCTTTGGATAATAACTCCCTTATAGAGTTATATTTTAAAAAAGATTACAGATGGAATCAAGCGAGTATTGATGCGAAAATTCACTTTAGCATCTACTCACAAATATCTGATGCAAAATTCATCTCTTTTACCATGCCACCTTTTGCAGTAGCCTATTCACTTGAACATAATATTATAATTCCAAAGGATTATTTTGGATACAAAGAGCTTGGCTCTATAAAGATCTTTAATCCTAAGCAGTTTGATGATTGGTATGACAGAGCCGAAAGTGAAATTGCATACTATTTTCAAACAAAAAAAACAGACATAATAGTTATTCGAGGCTATGGAGTATATGCTTTTAACAGAGATATCCACGAAATGGCAAAAAAATTAGCTATTTTAGAAAAAAGCTGTAGAATTTTAATGCTAGACAAATCAAAGAACGATTTTAATTTTGATTAATCGAGTAATTTTATAGCCTCATACGCTGTATCCATCATCTTATCAATCTCTTTATTTGTTATGATATACGGAGGCATAAAATAAACAATATGACCTAATGGTCTTAAAAACACTCCATTATCAAGCCCATACTGGTAAACTTTTAAGCCTATTCTTTGTTCTGATGTATAGCCTTTTAACTCAACTACACAAATCATTCCCGTTTGTCTGATAGATGCGACATTTTCAAGGTTTTTAAACTTTTGAAGTTTTTTACCCATATATTTTGCTGTAACTCTATTTTTTTCAATTACATTTTCATTTTCAAATATATCAAGAGTTGCATTAGCAGCCGCACATGCCAAGGCATTTCCTGTGTAGGAGTGCGAATGTAAAAATGCTTTATGTTCATTGTAATCACAATAAAATTTTGCATATATATCATTGGATGTTAAAACAACTGAAAGAGGTAAATAACCCCCAGTTAAGCCTTTAGATAAAACTATAAAATCTGGTGTTATCTTAGCTTTCTCACAAGCAAATAACTCACCAGTTCTACCAAAACCAACCATCACTTCATCAGCAATTAGATGAACATTATATCTAGTACATATATCACGAAGAAGGACTAAAAACTCTGGATGATACATATGCATATATCCAGCACCCTGAATTAATGGTTCTACAATTATTGCACTTATATCTTTGGCTTGATTTTTACACAACTCTTCAAAATCATTTGCTGCAATCCTTGCTGCTTCTATACTCATATCTTTTGGAACAGTTGTTTGTATGGTATGAATCAAAAGTGGCTCATATGTTTGCTTATAAAGCTCAACATCCCCAACACTCAAAGCACCAATAGTCTCACCATGATATGAATTTTTTAGTGAAACGAAGTATTTTTTCTCTATGCCGTCATTTTTATGAGCGTGGTAACTCATCTTGAGGGCAACCTCTACAGCACTTGAACCATTATCGGAGTAAAAACATTTATCAAGTCCATCTGGTGTGAGTTTTACTAAGCGTTCTGAGAGTCTAATAACCTGTTCATGAGTAAAACCAGCAAGTATTACATGCTCTAATGTATCTAACTGCTCTTTTATTTTTTCATTAATATAAGTGTTTGTATGCCCAAAAATATTTACCCACCAACTACTAATAGCATCTATATAAGAGTTCCCCTCAAAATCTTCAATATTAACTCCGTGAGCTTTTTTGATAGGGATAAGAGGTAAAGTCTCATGATCTTTCATCTGAGTACATGGATGCCATAAAACATCCAAATCTCTATTTTTTAATTCTAAATTTGTCATAAAAACACACCTCATTTAATTTCTTTGTAAAATCATATCAAGAAAGTATAAAATCTAGGGTTATATTTATCGTATTTTAATACTTATTTACCTAGAATTACCTCAAAATAATATACTCAAGGTTTTTACTCAATGATTACATGGATGCAACGACATAAAAAATATCTGATTGTTACTATCTGGATCTCTACTATCGCTTTTGTTGGAGCTGGATTTGTCGGCTGGGGACAGTACAGTTATGGTGATAAAGCAGGTTCAGTTGCTAAGGTAGGAGATGTTGAAATCACTATGGGTGAATTACAAAAAAGTTATTCTAGACTTTATAACCAGTATAACCAAATGTTTCAAGGTGACTTCGATGAAGAGCGTGCAAAAAGCTTTGGTCTTCAAGCTCAAGCACTTTCACAGTTAACAGATCAGGCCCTCCTTCTTAATTTAGCTGCAGAGTATGATTTAGAAATTACAGACACAGAGCTCTTAGATGAGATTAAAACGCAAGATTATTTCTTTGTTGATGGCGTTTTTGACAAAGAGACTTATAAGCAAACACTTGCGAATAACAACTTAACACTAAAAGAGTATGAATCAGATGTAAGAAAACAGTTGCTTATCCAAAAGGTTATCTCTTTACTTCCAGTTGTGCCAAATGAAAATGAAGCAAACATCTTAAATACTATTATGAATATTGCTGATAAAATCAACTACAAGGTTTTAAGTGATGAACAAATAGTTGTTGATACATCCGATGCATCTTTAAAACCATACTGGGAAAAGAAACAGCAAAACTTTATGAGTGAAGTGAGTTACGAAGTAAAATACATCAAACAAGAAAAAATATCTAAAACTTATGATGAGGATAAGATAAAACAGCATTACAGCGACAACAAAACTCACTTTAAAGATAGTGAAGGGAAAATATTACCTTTAGCAGATGCTAAAGAAGCGGTAATAGCAGAACTCAATGCAAAAGCAACAAAAGATGCAGCACTTAGAACCTATATAGCGTACAAAAAAGGGAAGCTTGGAAGCGATGTAAAAATACAAACTACTACAATTTCAGCCTCTTCGAACCCTTACAATGCTGATGTATTAAAAAAAATATCCACACTTTCAGTTATATCTCCATATATGAAACCTGTTTTAGTTGGTGATGATTATTACACTTTTGAACTTATAAAAACTAACCCTTCAGTGCCAAAGAGATATGAACAAGCAAAACAAGATGTTTTACAAATGTATGTTGCAGAACAAAAGAAAAACAAATTATATGAATTAGCGCAAAACTCTTTAGCAACTTTTAAGGGAACAACAACTGACTTTATTACAAATAGGGATGCTGTAAAACTAACTAACATGAATATAACTGATGCAAATGAATTTTTAATTCAACTTTTTATGCAAACAAAAAAACGAGGTATCATCTCTTTAGAAAATGGAAATGTTGTTCTTTATACTATTTTGGAACAAAAATTGCTAGATGTTGCTAACGAAAATCAAGATGAAACCGTAAGTAAAATCAAAAGTGCTATGTTCAATGAAGGCTTAATTAATAACCTTAAAAGCAAGTACCAAACAGAGATATTTATCCAAGGACTCTAAGTTGAGTAAAACTGTTTTAGCCATAGATATTGGTTCAACAAAGATATGTGCAATTATAGCTCAAATAGGTGATGACGACTCTATTCAGATTACTGGTGCTGGAACAACAAAAGCACAAGGTCTAAAAAAAGGCAGCATTACAAACATAGAGTTAGCTAGCAAGTCTATAAAGGCCGCTGTATCTGATGCTAAAAGGGTCTCGGGGAGTGATGTCAAAAGTGCAATTGTCACTATCTCTGGTGCATATACAAAAAGTTTAAACTCTAACGGGATAGTTAATATCCCAAATAAGGAGATTAGTCTAAAAGAGATTGAGCGTGTTATGCATACATCTCTTTACAACGCGAACATCCCTAGTGAATACGAAGTTTTACATGCCTTGCCGTTTAATTTTAAAGTAGATGATCAAGATTATATAGAAGATCCACTTGGGATGAACGCTTCAAGACTTGAAGTTGAAACACATATAATTACTACTCAAAAATCAAACTTGAGCAACCTTAAAAAAGCAGTTCGCGGTGCTGGTATTGAAGTTGAAAATGTAGTACTTAGCGGCTATGCTTCATCTATCGCAACTCTCAACGAAGATGAAAAAGAGTTAGGTGTTGCCATTATTGATATGGGTGGAAATACTAGCAATATCTCCATACACGCTGGTAATGCAATACGATACAATGACTTTTTAGGGGTTGGTTCAAACCATGTAACAAGTGACTTATCAATGGCACTTCATACTCCTCTTAACATTGCAGACTCTGTAAAATTAAACTATGGTTCACTTTTAACACCTAGTAATGACCTTATAGAGCTACCAATTATCGGTGATGAAAACACAACTCACGAGGTATCTTTAGAAGTGGTTCATAATGTAATCTTTGCAAGAGTTGAAGAAACATTGATGATTTTAGCGCAATTTATAGACAATAGCGGACTTAAAGATCAAATAGGTGCAGGGATAGTTTTAACTGGTGGTTTCTCTAAGATGGAGGGTATCAGAGACTTAGCTGTTGCTACTTTTGGTTCCATTCCTGTTCGTTTGGCTCGTCCAGCTGAGATGGATGGGTTGTTTGATAATCTTCGTGAACCTGAGTTTTCTAGTGCTATTGGTCTTGTAATGTACAGTAAAAATGCTTTTACTCAATATGAGATAGATGTAAACAAAAGAGTTAGACATTCAAATGAATCTCCCGCTGCACAAAGCAAGATAGATTTCAAGAGTGAACCTGAGATTCCAATAGCACACTCTACTGAAGAAGAGAAACAAGACACAATGGTTACTCTACCATCCAAAAAAGAGAAAAGCAATGATGAAGCTAGTGGGTTTAGCAAATTTTGGAACTGGGCTACCCAGTTATTTTAAGGAGTGAGATTATGGAAGCATTTGTAGTTGAAGAAACACAGAGTGTAAGTGGAGCTAGAATCATTGCAGTAGGTGTTGGTGGTGGTGGTGGTAATATGATTGGCCATATGCTTAAAGAGGGTGTTTGCGGTATTGAGATGATTATTATCAATACTGATGCTCAGGTTTTAAGTGAAGCAAGCGCAGCTTCAAAAATTCAGATTGGGACTAAACTTACAAAGGGTCTTGGTGCTGGGATGAAACCAGCTATTGGTAAAGACTCTGCGCTAGAAAACTATGATGAGATTAGAGCTGCACTGGAGGGTGCTGATATAGTTTTCATCTCTGCTGGACTTGGTGGTGGAACTGGTACTGGTGCTGCTCCTGTTGTCGCTCAAATTGCCAAAGAGGTTGGTGCTTTAACCATCTCAATAGTAACTAAACCTTTTATGTTTGAGGGTAGAAAACGACTTAAACTTGCAGAATCTGGGCTTGAAGAGCTCAAAAAAGAGAGTGATTCTATCGTTGTGATTCCAAACGATAAACTTCTCTCTATCATCGACAGAAAACTTGGACTTAAAGAGAGTTTTAAAATTGTTGATGGTGTTTTAGCTCAAGCTGTTAGTGGAACATCTGGTGTTATCCTTTCAAGTGGAGAGAATGACATCAACCTTGACTTTGCCGACTTACAAACTGTAATGAGCCATAGAGGTATGGCACTTATGGGTGTTGGTGAACATGAGGGTGAAAATGCTGCTTATGAAGCTATAAAATCAGCAATAGAATCTCCTCTACTTGACAATATGTCTATAAATGGTGCTATGGGTGTTTTAGTTCACTTCAAAATGCACCCAGATTTTCCACTTATGGAAATTTCAGATGCTATGAATGTTGTTCATGAAAGTGCACATGAAGAAGCAGAGGTTATATTTGGAACATCTACTGATGAAAGTATCGCTCAAAACTATATTAAAATCACCATTGTTGCAACTGGTTTTGAAAAAGATCTCAATGATGCTGAGAATAATGAAGATTTTGTGAGTGAAACCCCAGTAGTACCTAAAGTCAAAATTCGTCCAAGACTAGTAGTTGGTGGCGACTTAGATAGTGACTACCTAGACATTCCAGCATATATGAGACAACAACAAGACTAAGAAAAAATTTGCACTCCTTCGAAAAACTTATGAAGTCCAAAACTCTCCTAGGACTTCGGGAAAAATCCACAATTAAAGAGATTAAACTCAAGTATAAAACCCTTATGAAAATATGGCATCCAGACAAACACCCCGATGATGTAGAAAAAGCCACGAAGATGAGTATGCAGATAAATGAAGCCTATAATGTCATTTTAGATTACTGCAATAATTATGAATACTCTTTTGATGAGGACAATATCAAAAAAACATCTTTTACACCTGCTGAGTGGTGGCATGATAAATTTGCAAACAGATAAAATATTTGACCCTCGATTATTGACAAGCATCAACTCTTTGCATTTAATTTTTTTGTATAATAAGTCCTGAATCAAAAATAACACCAATTCCAAAATATCAAAAAGAGTTTATAATGAACATAAAAAGTATATTTTTAATAATAGTTTTTTTCACTCAAATAATACATGCTTCGGATTTACCACAACGCACAGGTGATTTTCCAGATAAAGAGATGCAAGCACAAAACAAAGAGATAGCAAAACTTGTAGCTGAGGAGATTTCAAGCACTCTCCCCCAAACAGTAGATAGATACACCACCTTAGTATCTGTTGCGAGTAAAGATACTACACTCATTTATACTTTTGAGATAAATACAGGTGCCAAAAGTGATGCAACTGTTCAAAAAGAGGATCACTCTCGGATGAAAAGAGCTGTTACAATAGGCATTTGTCAATCATCAGAAAAGTTTTTACAAGCTGGAATTTATACTTCTTATTTATATGTAAGTGCTACAACAAAAGCTCTTTTATTTCAGTTTGATATTACACAAGAAAATTGTTTAGAGATTGACAACTAGGTATGTTTTGTTTACTAAAAACATCATAAAATCTTTAGATTTTTTTAAAACTTTAAATGCACAAGAAATTGATTTATTAACATCCATATCAACTGTATTGACCTATTCTAAAGACTATGTACTCCATTATGAAAAGCAAAAGAGTAATACCCTTCTTTTTTTAGCTAATGGACTTGCAAAAGCATATAAAATAGATAAACATGATAATGAAATATTTTTATACTATATTTATAAAGATTCTCTTCTTTCAGAAATTTCAGATATTCATAGTGATAGTTTAAACTCTTTTTCAAATATTGAACTTATTGAAGAGTCTCAGGTTTTAAGTATTGATTATCCCGCATTCAAAAAGCACTTTTTAAATAAATATATTTTGTGTCATGAATTTGTAAATGAAATTATTACTAGATCTTTACAGCTACAATCTTTGGTCAACAGAGAGTTTATTTTTGATTCAGTGTCAAAAGTCGCAATGATGATTTATTCTGACTTAGAGATGTTTAACAAGTTAAAAAGACATGATATTGCTCTTATTTTACATATTCAACCAGCAACACTCTCGCGTGTACTCAACCGACTTAAGCGTAATCAAATAATTGATATAATACACGGAAATGTAACTATACTCAACCCTATTGAATTAGAAGCTATTTATAAGGATGGTGAAGATGACTAACATAAAAATATCTGGATTTTTTGTTTTTACAATCTCTATCTTATTGGCCTTTCTCTCAAGTTATATCAGTGAACAAAATAGAATAAACCATAATTTGATCACAATTGTAAATGAAAAAAAAGCTTTTACACAAGAGATTTCAAAAAATATTTTTTATTTATATAAAAATAAAAGCAGCTCTACTAAGCAACTAGACAATTCAATCAAAAATTTTACAAAAAACATGAATAACAGAGAAAAATTATTTAATGAAATAGCTCCAGATACTCTAAAACTCCATAGTGAAAAGATTGCAACATTATGGAATAGGTTTTATCTATCTGTACAAAAATTCAGAGATAACTCCCGTGTAACCACGCCATATTCAAATCTATTGTTAGAAACTACTGTGAAAGATATTTACAATACTAACCTTATGCTTATTATGGAGTTTGATAAACTCCTAAAAACAGATAAAACACTCTTTAACAAGTCACTACAAAACTACAAATATCTGCAATATAGCTTATTTTTTATCTTAGTTTTACTTCTTATATACCTATTTACCCAAATTAAAATCATAATTTCTTTTATACAGAAATTTTTAATTATTTCCAAAAATATCATACAAAATTCAAGTATTAAAAATATAGAGCCAATAATAATTAAAGAAAAAGCTAAAGAGATATCTCAAGCAACAAACAATTTCAATTATCTTATAGAAAAAATAGATAAGTCCATTCGACATTCAAGCGACTCTATCGAACACTCCGTCAAATCATTAGAGTTAGTAGAAGAGAATATTGAAGATTTACTCGAACTCCTTTATGTAATGCAAGAGAACAAGAGTATAGACAAAGAATTAACTAAAAAAGAGGATGCAATAATACAATCACTTGAAGAGCTAACATCTTCTACAAAAAATCTTAAGAGCCTCAAAACTAACTTAGAAAACTTGACATCTAGCCATAACCTACAAAATTCTTAAAAATATATATTAATATAATTATTTGACCTTAGTCAAACTATCGTCCCCTTAAATGTACTACCATATATGTATCATTTGAGTTTTTTACTCGAAAGAATATTAAGGAGAAGAAGATGAACAAGCAATTCAACAAGCTATCTTCACTTGTTTTAGGTACTGCACTTGCTGCTACAGTTGCATCGGCAAGCGGTGGAGAGCTAGAAAAAGTAATGAAGGCAAGAGGCTTAACGGAAAACGATGTGATTCGTGCTGCAAAAACTTACAACCCTACTGGTGGTAGAGATGAATTTATCGTATTTAGTTCTGGTGGCCAGTCTGGACAAGTGATTGTTTACGGTGTTCCATCTATGAGAATTTTAAAGTATATCGCTGTCTTTACACCTGAACCATGGCAAGGTTATGGTTTTGATGAGGGCTCTAAAAAAATTCTTAGACAAGGGAATATTCGTGGTCGTGAAATAAATTGGGGAGATACTCACCACCCTGCTCTTTCAGAAGTAGATGGTAAGTATGACGGTAAATGGTTAGTAATCAATGATAAAGCTAATCCTCGCCTTGCTGTTATTGATTTAGCAGATTTTGAAACGAGACAAATTGTTGTGAATCCTGTTTTTAAATCAGCTCACGGTGGCGCTTTCTTTACTCAAAATAGTGAGTATATCATTGAAGCTGCGCAATATGCTGCACCTTTTGATAATAACTACCATCCAATTGAAGAGTACAAAGAAACATACCGTGGTGGTGTAACCATGTGGAAATTCAATCCTGAAATCGGTCGTATTATTGAAAAAGACTCTTTTACAATTGAGATGCCTCCATATATGCAAGATTTATCTGATGCTGGTAAAGGCGTGAGTGATGGTTGGGGGTTTACTAACTCATTTAATACTGAGATGTACACAGGTGGTATCGAAGTTGGAATGCCACCAAATGAAGCTGGTATGAGTAGAAATGATACTGACTTCTTGCATGTATATAACTGGAAAAAATTAGCGAAACTCGCAAAAAATGATAAGAATGTAATGATTGTTAATAATCATAGAATCATTCCTATGAGTGTCGCCGTTGCCAATAATGCACTATTCTTAATTCCTGAACCAAAATCACCTCATGGTGTTGATGTTTCTCCAGATGGTGAGTATATTACAGTTTGTGGTAAGCTAGATACTCATGCTTCTGTTTTTAAATGGAGTAAAATCAAAAAACTTATCAAAGACAAAAAATATATCGGCAAAGATCCATATGGGATCCCTATCTTAGATATGAAATCAGCGCTACATGGTCAAGTTGAACTGGGTCTTGGACCTTTACATAATCAATACTCACCTATAGATGGAGAGATCTATACTTCACTATATGTTGATTCTCAAATAGTGAAATGGAACTATAAAACATTAAAAGTTTTAGACAAAGAAAATGTTCACTACAATGTTGGACACCTTTGTGGTATGGAAGGAAAATCTGCTGATCCTCAAGGTAAGTATATTATCTCTCTCAATAAACTTGCTATTGATAGATTCCAAAATGTTGGACCGCTTCACCCACAAAATCATCAATTGATTGATATTAGTGGTAAAACAATGGATTTGCTAGTTGATATGCCTTTGCCTCTTGGTGAACCACATCAAGCGGTTGCGATAAGAGCTACGAAACTTCACCCGCATGTAAGATATCCAATGGGTACAAATGTAACTACTGGTAAACAACATATTGGTAAAACTTTGGCTGGTCAAGAGAGAATTGAAAGAGATGGAAATAAAGTAACTGTATTTGCTACTATGGTTAGATCACATATCAATCCAGAGCGTATTACAGTTAACAAGGGTGATATCATCACTATGCACCTGACTAACCTTGAGCGTGCTCAAGATGAAACTCACGGTTTTACAGTTGACCACTACAATGTTCACGCTTCTTTAGAGCCAGGGGAAACTGCAACTGTTAAATTTGAAGCTGATATTGAAGGTGTTTTTCCTTACTACTGTACAGAGTTCTGTTCTGCACTTCACTTAGAGATGATGGGTTACCTAATGGTTAAAGATCCGAACAAAAAATATGTTTCGGCTCAAAAACTAAAAATGAAAACTATGTCTAAAGAGGAGTTAATGGCTGAATACAAAAAAACTGTTGCGGTAAATGATGCAACTGACGCTGTAATCCAATCAGTTGTTGCTTTTCTCAAAGAGAACAAATTTGGTGAACATAAAGTTGTTGCAGAACTTGTAACTGATGCCTTTGATCAGTATGGTCAAATTCCTGCACAGAAAAAACTAGCTGATGAAGCACTTGCAAAAGGTGATATTGAAAAAGCTATCCTTTTTGAAAACATGATTTGGCAGCTAATGGTAAAAACTGCTGATGTTGGAATCAGAGCAAAAGATGCCCTTGTGAGACTCATCGCTACAAAACAAAGCACTGAAGCCCAAAGAGGTGAGAGAGCTTTTGGTGAAGGTGGTTGTTCTGGATGTCATGTAATAGGTAAAGTATCTTCAGGTCCAGACCTTACAGGTGCACTACTAAGACATGAAAATGGTGAAAAATGGGTCAAAGACTTCATTTTAAATCCAGAAAAAATGTATAATGATCCATATGTAAAAAGTATGATTGATTACTTTAATTTAAAAATGCCTAATCAACATATGAGTGAAAAAGAAACTGATGACATTATCGAATACCTTAAATGGATAGACGAAAATGCCAACTTATTCTAAGAATACAATTTCTTAAACTCTAATAAAGAGCTTTTGCTCTTTATTAGTACCTCAATTTTCCACCCTTTTTCTTTTTAATTTTAACACTTTTGTAACTCTAACTTGATATGAGTCAACTATATTATTCTCAATTCATATTATAATAATTAAAATCTATTCTTATTTTAAGGAAAACATATGCATCCTAGTTTAATAAAAGCAAGAGTGTTTGCGGGTCTTGCTTTGATTATTTTAACTCTCTCGTTTACATTTCCAATGTTAGCTTTTCACGGTGTATTAAATAAAGTTCATGATGGTAAGGGCGATGAAGTATCATCTTTTAGTAAAATCGTTTGGAATATTTATAATCAGGGCAGATACAAAAGTGTTACTACCGATAAAGAAGCGCATAATGATTTAGAGAAGATGATATCAACTCACGCTGAATTAGGTGTTGCTTCACTACCAATATGGGCTGTATCACTTGAAGCACCAAACTATCCAAAAGAAGCATTTCCTGAAGGTATCCCTGTGTTTTTTCATTTTGATGGCTACAGTGGCGAGGTTCATGAGATGAATACAATTAACCACTATGTAGGGATGGACCCTATGTGGGTTGGTGGTAAAATCGAAAGAGAAATTGGAATCTATGCACTTTTAGCTCTATCTTTAGGTATGATATATTTTATTGCATTCAACAATAAAGTTTTAACCTACCTTATGCTTATTCCAGCTTCTTTACCAGTTCTTTTTATAGCCGATTATTCATATTGGCTTTATTGGTTTGGGCATAACCTTCATGACTGGGGAGCGTTTAAAATAAAACCTTTTATGCCTACAGTTTTTGGTGATGGAAAAATTGCTCAATTTATTACACACTCATACCCAACAATCGGTTTTTATATGATAGTTGCTATTGGGTTACTCAGTCTGCTTGCATTTTTTGCAAAACAAAAAGCATTAAAAGAGATGCAGTCATAAGTTAAAAGTCAAGGTTTAGTATGTTGAAAACTTTCTTTATTATCAGTATTTTTTTATACAGTTCTCTTTGTGCAAATATATTGCAAGATGCGATAGATAATGCACCAGAGGGCTCTATCCTAAAATTACCTGCTGGTATTTACAAGGGAAAAATAATTATTACTAAGCCTATTACAATCATAGGTAAAGAGGATGGTGTTGTTATTGATGGAGAGGGTGAGGGGACAGTAATCACCATAAAGAGCTCTTATGTAACTCTTAAAAACTTAAGAATTACGGGGAGTGGTGATAGACACGATAAACTCGATGCTGCTATCTCTATGGCAAACGGCAAACAATGTGAAATCAGTAACTGCATTATAGATGACTCTCTTTTTGGCATCGATATGCAGATGATAAGTAACTCTATAATTACAAATAATACCATCACTTCAAAAGATATAGACTTAGGTTTGCGGGGTGACGGGCTAAGACTTTGGTATTCAAATGACAATATAATCAGGAAAAACAAGCTTATTAAATCTCGAGATATGGTTATATGGTACTCACATGGAAATCTAATAGAAGAAAATTATGGTGAGCATTGCAGATACTCTTTACATTTTATGTATGCGGGTAAAAATATTGTAAAGAACAATCACTATAAGTTTAACAGCGTTGGCATATTTTTCATGTACTCAAAAGATACAATCGCAACTGGAAACAGTGTTCAAAGTTCTTTAGGTGCAACAGGGATGGGAATCGGTCTCAAAGATGTTTCCAACTTTACATTAAAAAACAATAGTGTAATTTATTGTGCTCAGGGCTTATATATTGATAGATCTCCTTTTGAGCCTGATACAAATAATTGGATTATAGGGAATCAACTGCTTTATAATGCAGAAGCAATACATTTTCATTCATTAAGTGAAAATAATATTATAAAGAATAACACTATAATGGGAAATATTGAAGATGTTGTCAATGATAGTCGCGGTGCTAAAACTAATGAAAATGATATAGAGTCAAACTACTGGGATAATTACGCGGGATTTGATAGAGATGGAGACAACCTTGGAGACACGCCCCATAGAGTTTACCAATACGCAGATCAACTCTGGATATACAATCCAGATGTTAAGTTTTTTTATGGAAGTCCTGTTATTTCATTACTAAATTTTTTAGCAAAATTAGCTCCATTTACAAAACCAATTTTCTTATTTGAAGATGCAAAACCTAAAGTTAGGATAGAAGGATAATTTTATGGCAAAAATAGAGACAGACAGAAGAGACTTTATCAAATACTCCACGCTTGGAATTTTAGGAGCTGTACTAGGTGGAGGGATAATTTTTAGTCCATTTCCCTTACGAGCAGAGAATAGACTCCGTCCCCCTGGTGCAGTACCTGAAAAAGAGTTCCTAGCTCTATGTATCAAATGTGGTCAGTGTCTTCAAGTTTGCCCTTACCACTCTATTGAGTTATCAGATATTGGCAAAGGTCATGGTGTTGGAACTCCATATATAGATGCAAATATACGCGGATGTTATGCTTGTGAAGCTGTACCTTGTGTTTTAGCTTGTCCAAGTGGAGCACTAGATCATGATACTGAAAAAGCTACAGATATTAAAATGGGAATTGCGGTGTTAGAGAATCCAAAAACTTGCTTAGCTGTTACAAATAAACCAATTCCTGCTGGATATGCTGACAAGATGAAAGCTTTTACCGCAAGGCAGACAAATATCAATTCACTTGAGGTGAAGTTATTAGAAAAATTTGATGGATATGCAGGCAAAGATTGTACACTCTGTGCAGATATGTGCCCTATGCCAAACCCACTAAGTGCTATCGAGATGGTAACGACACGCTTTGGTATTACAAAACCTATGATATATGATGGCTGTACAGGCTGTGGCGTTTGTCAAGAGGTTTGCCCAACTTCCGTTGCATCAATTGTCATAAAACCGAGAGTGTCATATGAAGAATACTACGCAAGAAAAAACTAGGAGATATGATGAAAATATATAATAGACATGGTTTAATAACACTCAGCATCTTAATTGTTACAACTTTTACTGGATGTAGTGAGAGCGGTGAAGATACAAACACAAAATTAGAAAAATCCTCTTCTGTTGTTGTGGCTTCAAACATAGAAGTAATTCACAATGAAAATGCTCATGCTATTAAAGTGGCAACAAAAGAGAACAATACATCTCAAAGCAAGTCCTACTACTACGACTATAACATTAAGAGTGCCTATGATGAAAATGCAAGACCTGCCAATGAAGATGCATCTGTTCGTGTAAAACCAAGAACAACTATTGATGCAAATATGCATATAAGAAGTCCTTACGAGAAAGTAAAAGTCTCTATGCTTATTAGAAAACTTTCTAAAGATTTTATACTCAAATGTTCAGCATGTCACAATGATTATGCAAATGGAGTGATAGGACCATCTCTCCTTGGGAAAGACCTTGATTATATCTATAAAAAAATCATAGCCTTTAAAACTGGCGAAAAATCAAATCCACTTATGAATGATTTAGTAAAAATGATGAGCGACAAAGAGATTACAAAATTAGCAAATGAGATATTTGAATTTAATGAAGAGATTAGCACAATGAGGAATAAATAATGAGGAATATAATTGTAGGCTTTTTTACACTCTTGATTTTAGGCTTAATGGCATGGACTGCATCTCAAGGTGGAGCGTATCACGGTGGAGAGCATGGTAAAGTTATCGCAGATTTTGGTGATAGTATGGGGCAAACAGCGGCAATAGCACCAGTTGAGAAATCTGATAGAGAAAAAGAGAATGAAGCACTAGGTGCTCTAAGAGATAAAGCAGGAAATGCTGGAGCGTTTAAAGTGAGTAATGAGTATAAGAGTAAATGTGCCTCTTGTCATGGTGTGAATGGTTCAGGATTTCAAAATGGAAAGAAGATGATGGGACCTCCGTTATTTGGACAAAGCGAAGAGAAACTCTACAAAGACTTAAGCGATTTTAAAGCTGGCAGAAAAGAGAATATGATCATGAAGGGTTTGCTCATCAGACTTGACGATAAGGCTCTTAAAAGACTTGCAAAAGAGATTAGCGAGTTTCCACAAAGAGCTAAAGAAGCAGAAGCTAAGCGTAAATAATAGTAAATAAACGGAGTTTGAAAATGGATAAGTATAATAATAGAGAAACAATAAAAAATACAACTTTTTTCTCAACATTTTTCGATACAACAAAAGATGGAAAATCTAAATTTAGTTATCGAATGAAGAGATGGATTTTAGTTATAGCTATCCACCTTCTCTTTTTCTTATCATTTTTTATAGACCTGCAAATGCTTGAGGGTACACTAAGTGGCTCAAGGTTTCTTGGATTTCATATGATTGATCCCTATATGACAATGGAGGTTTTTTTAGCTACTTTTCATATCCCTATAAATATTATAATCGGTACGACTACTATTGTTATTGTTTACCTTCTTGTTGGTGGTAGAAGTTACTGTTCTTGGGTATGTCCTTACGGTATATTAAGTGAACTTGGGGAAAAGTGGCACAACACCTTAGTAAACAAAAAAATCATCAAAAATAGAAAATTTGACCATAGAGTGAGACATATCTTTTGGGCTATCTTTCTTATACTTTCCTTTACAAGTGGCTACTTAGTGTTTGAGACATTTAATGTTGTTGGGATTTTAAGCAGAATGATAGCTTATGGTTGGTCTCTCGCACTTATCTGGGTTTTTGTTGTACTTGCTATGGAAGTTTTCTTTTCCCGTCGTGCTTGGTGTACTTACATCTGCCCTATTGGCACTACATATGGCTATATAGGTAAAGTATCTGCACTTAGAATTAAATGGAATGATAACTGTGATAGCTGTATGGTTTGCCATGATGTATGTTTTGAACCACAAGTTTTAGAGATTACAAAAGCAAAATATAAAAAACAAATAGATGAAAAAAATATTCGATCTCAATACATAACAGGTGCCGATTGTACACTTTGCGGGCGATGTGTAGATGTATGTCATGAAGATGCTCTTAATTTTGATTTCAGATTAAAAAGTTTGGTGTAATATGATAAAAATAGATAATTTAACTAAAAAGTTTGGTGCGCATATCTCACTAGACAATGTAAGCTGCGAGTTTAACAAAAATGAGTCTATCGCTCTTATGGGTGCAAATGGAGCAGGAAAAACTACACTTATCCGCTCTATCCTTGGATACTACCATCCAGATGAGGGAAGTGTTGCTATAAATGGTCTTGACCCCATAAAGCATAGAATCAATGTTTTACAAGAGATAAGTTTTGTGCCTCAACTGCCACCTCCGATTAAGCTTAATATTGATGAACTTATTCAGTATATCTCTATCAGTGCTAATGTAGATAAAGAAAAAATTATGCACTATGCAAATGAGATGAAACTCGATCTAAAAGCAAATTTGAATAAATCCTTTTTTAAACTCAGCGGTGGGATGAAGCAAAAACTTCTTATCGCCATAAGTCTTGCTAAAAAAAGCACTATTATCATATACGATGAGCCGACAGCAAATCTTGATCCTAAGGCAAGAGATGATTTTTACAGGCTATTGAAACAAAATGAAGAGGAAAAGGTTTTATTGTTTGTAACTCATCGACTAGAAGAGGTAAAAGATTTAGTTAATAGACAGATATATATGGATCTTGGAAAAGTGGTTTCGGATGAAAAAATTTAACCTTTTACTGATTGTTTTTGCTGTTTTTTTTACAGCTTGTAACTCTTCTCACTCAACATCCACGCAAACACTCAAAAGCGAGATAAGAGTTTGCCCAGAGTGTAATATGGAGCTAGCAAAATCAAATTTGCATAGTGCATCTTTGGCTAAAAAAGGTACAATATATTACTTTGATGACATAGGTTGCTTAGTTTTATGGGGTAATAAAAATGAGGTTGACATAAAAAAAGCAAAAGTATTTTCAAACGACACCCATAAATATATAGATGCAAAAAATGCAAACTATACTATAGGTGAAAAAACCCCTATGTCTTACGGTTTTTCTGCTTATGAAAATAAACAAAAGCACCAAATCGACTTTGATGCAGTAACTTTAAAAATATTAAGAGGTGAACATATGGCTAACCCGAAAATTAGAAAACAGGTATTGGGGTATTGATGAAAAATTTATATTTAATTGCATATTTAGATTTAAAAGAGTCTCTTAGAGCTAAATGGTTTGTGGTCTATTCACTTGTGTTTGGTGGTCTTATTGCTCTATTTTTTATAGCGGGTGTTACAGAGTCTCAGGTTATGGGCTTTAGCGGTTTAAGCAGACTTTTACTGATGTATATTCAGATAACTATTGTAATACTGCCAATCTTTATCCTCATAACCACGGTGAGGTCAATCTCAGGAGATAGGGACAACCATATTTTAGAATATATGCTCTCCTTTCCCATCTCACTTAAGCAGTATTATTGGGGTAAGATTATTGGTCGCTTTATCACTGTATATCTCCCTGTTCTTTTTGCTATGGTTATTGCAATTGTTTATGGAGCATTCAAGGGTGCAGATATTCCATGGAGCATTTTCTTTTTATACACAGGTCTTCTTTTTGCAATGAGTAGTGCATTTTTAGGGATAGCATTTTTTATCTCTTCATTTGTAAAGAGTAGTGAAGTAGCCCTTGGAATCGCATTTTTTGTATGGATATTTTTACTGGCATTTATAGATATAGCCCTTATCTCACTTATGATGCAAAATAGATTTAATGAAGAACTCATCATCTTTATAGCCATGATAAACCCTATGGAAATTTTTCGTGTTGCCGCTATATCCCTGTTTGACCCAGAGCTTACAGTTATGGGACCAGTTGCCTTTTATATACTTGATTCTATGAGTCAGGGTGTATTTGTACTTATATCTATTGGCTACCCTCTTGCTGTAGGTCTATTTTTTGCCTTCTTAGGTTTTAAAATATTTGAAAAAAAAGATTTAGTTTAATTAGGAGAATGAATAATGAAAAAGATATTTATTGCAACATTTTTAGCCACGAGTTTACTGTTTTCTTACACTATAGATTTTGATAAAGATACTATGTGTGCGGTTAGACATATAAAGTTATATAAAAATCCAAAATGGGTTGCTAGTATAGAGCTTCAAAATGGTAAAAAGGTATATTTTAGTAGCCCTAAATCTATGTTTGAGTTTTATCATAGACCAGGTAAATGGTATGAAATTGGTGTGAAAAATGAGCATGATATGAAAGAGATACTTGTGATCGATTTTGATACCTTAAAACCCATAAATGCCAAAGGAGCTTTTTATGTGTATGGGACAAATGCAATCTCTCCTGCAGGAGATGATTTAGTGGCATTTGACTCATACAAAACTGCTGAAGAGTTTTCAAAAGAGCATAACGGCAAAAGAATTTTTGGCTTTAGAGATGTAAGTGACGCTCTTATAAGACTACTCAATGGTAGAATATAAAGGATACAAGATGATGAACCCTACACCACTCAACGAAGAGATTGTACTCGACCCTAAGCGATATATAGTGAGTGAAACAGATAAAAAAGGGAAGATAACCTTTTGTAATGACTACTTTATAGAGGTATGTGGCTATTCTAAAGAGGAGTTGATAGGAAAACCTCATAGTATCATAAGACACCCTGATATGCCTAAAGTTGTGTTTAAACTTTTATGGGAAACTATATCTCAGGGTAAAAATATTAACGCTGTTGTTAAAAACCTAGCAAAAGATGGCAGATACTATTGGATATTTACGGAGTTTGAATCAAGACGCGATACCGATACAGGTGAAATCATTGGATACCATGCGGCAAGAAAGAGTATCTCCAAACATGTTATAGAGATTATTGCTGGTTTATATGCTGAGCTTTTAGAGATAGAAAAAATGGAAGATATTGTTGCAAGTGAAAAATATCTTGTAAACTTTTTAAAAGACAAAGGTGACGACATAGAGTTTGCAAATATTATGGAAGAGATTCATAGGTTTTACTAAGTTATTTTTTATTCAGGGCTTATCACTTACCAATCTTTTCAACTCTTTGTATAACCTCATTAAAATCTATAATCTCTTTTCCATCTTTTATGGTGTCTTTTGTTTTATGTGCAGAAAAACCATATGCCATCGGTGTGACATTCTCCGTATCATAGAAAGCCTCTCTTGCGTCTATCCACTCTCCACTGTTCACATCCGTTATCCAAATAACTGCTTTATCTTTCCAGCTTATTTGCTCTTCATCAAACCATAAAGCCATACAGCCTATATCGTCAAACATGAATTTTTTACCTGTTTCTGGGTTTCTAACCTGAGTAGTATTTTTTCTGTCACTCACAACCATAACACAGCGTGTACACATATCTCTATCCCAATGCACTTCAGCTACACCCGTTGTAGATTTTTTCTCACAAGCTGAAAACGAAAAAGCTAAAAGAGCAATAATTAAAAAAATAAAATACTTCAATACTAAGTCCTAAGTCAAAAATATGAGTTGCAATATAACATAAAAAGAGTGAAACAGTAATGACATGAGTCAAAATTATATATTTGAATCACTACAAAGATGTGCATTATTTCATCTATTACGTCCTGAGTCAAAAATCCAGTAAAACAGTGCTAACATCTAAAAAAGAGCCTTTTTTCATAAAAAAAGCTTTTAAAAATAGTACAAGTTTTAAATATAGAGTTTATTTTAAAACGACTGATATAATAAC
>JALSLJ010000013.1 GCA_026988315.1 Sulfurimonas sp.
ATGTATGGTGGAGAGATTTTTATACCAAAAATTCCATCTATGAAGATGCTAGACTTAGCAAAAGCGATAGCACCTAATCTTCCACATAAAATTATAGGGATAAGACCTGGTGAGAAGCTTCATGAGATCATGTGTCCAGCAGATGATTCACACTTAACCCTAGAGTTTGATGACCATTTTGTTATCAAGCCAACTATTCAGTTTGCACACATAACTGAATTTTCTACCAACAAACTTGGGGAAAAAGGTGTGCCTGTAGAGCAAGGTTTTGAGTACAACTCAGGAAACAACACTGAGTGGATTTCTCATGAAGAGTTATTAGAGATGATAAAAAAAGGATAATCTTTGAATTTCATCCCTTATGGCAAACAGTTCATTAAACAAGATGATGTTACTGCAGTAGTAGAGACCCTAAAGTCTGACTACCTAACAACAGGTCCAAAAGTAAAAGAGTTTGAAGAGGCTTTAGCAGACTATTGTGGTGCAAAGTATTGTGTAGCAGTTGCTAATGGAACGGCTGCTCTGCATTTAGCATCTCTTGCAATCCTAAACAAAGATGATAAAGTTCTCACAACTCCAAACTCCTTTTTAGCAACATCAAACTCTATTTTGTATGTTGGTGCAAAACCTCTCTTTGTAGATATAGCAAAAGATGGCAATATTGACTTAGATTTATGCGAAGAAGCTCTCAAAAAAGACACGAGTATAAAAGCGATTTATGGTGTTGCGTTTTCGGGAAATATGCTTAATCAAGAAAAACTCAAACACATTAAAAAAACTTACAATATTAAAATACTAGAAGATAATGCTCATGCAATAGGGGCAGAGTATAACGGCATAAAATCAGGAAGTTGTACAAACAGCGACATAAGTATATTTTCTTTTCATCCAGTAAAACACCTCACAACTGCTGAGGGTGGAGCGATTACAACAAACTCTAAAGCTTTATATGAAAAACTTCTCATCTTAAGAGGTCATGGGATGGTTAAAACACCAGATATGAAACCTTGGGAATATGAGATGAGAGAATTAGGTTTTAACTATAGAATTACCGATATTCAATGTGCTTTAGGTCTCTCACAATTAAAAAAACTTCCTGATTTTGTAAAAAGAAGATTTGAAATAGCAAAAAAATATGATGAAGCCTTTAACAACACTATCATAAAACCACTCTATACATTTGATGGGAAATCATCGTATCACCTTTATGTGGTGCAAGTTGATTTTGCAAAACTAAATATATCAAAAGTAGATTTGTTTCATAAATTCAGAGAAAAAAGTATAGGGATACAGCTCCATTACATCCCTATAAACAAGCAACCATACTATAAAAGTCTAGGTTATGGAGAAGAGAATACTCCAAATATGGACAAGTACTATGAGAAGTGTTTTTCTCTTCCAATGTATCCACTTTTAAGCGATGAAGAGCAGGAGTATGTTATAAAAACCACTTTAGAGATTTTAAATGGCTAAAAATGCTGTTGCCATCATCCCTGCTCGTGGGGGGAGCAAAAGAATCCCTAAAAAAAATATAAAAGATTTTTTTGGTAAACCCTTAATCGCTTACTCCATAGAGGCAGCTTTAGAATCAGGACTTTTTGAAAAAGTGGTAGTGACTACCGATGACGCAGAGATAGCAAAAATTGCAAAAGAGTATGGTGCAGAGGTTCCGTTTTTAAGACCAAAAGAGCTCAGTGATGATTTTACGGGTACACAAGATGTTATAGACCACGCTATAAAATTTTTAAAAAATCAAGGCGAAAACTATAAATACATCTGCACCATCTATGCAACTGCTCCCCTGCTTCAAGCAAGATATCTTATAGAGGGGCTTGAAAAGTTAGAGCAAAGTGATGCAGTAAATGCTTTTTCAGCTACTTCGATGCCTTTTCCAATTCAAAGAACATTTAAAATAAACAGAGATGGAAGATGTGAGATGTTCACCCCCCAGCACTACAATGCAAGAAGCCAAGACTTAGAAGAAGCGTATCAAGATGCTGGACAGTTTTACTGGAAAAAGCAAGAGAAAGAGTCTGATGGGATTATGTTTGGCAAGGACAGTATCCCTATAGTTTTACCAAGACATCTTGTTCAAGATATTGACACTTTAGAAGATTGGGATAGAGCTGAGTTGATGTATAAGGTTTTGCATCAAGATGAGTTTGATAGATGGAATAAGTTAAAAAAGAAGCTTCATAATAAAAAAAATATTATTAACTTTTCCAAAGGCAATGTATATTTTATGTCAGTTGGTCAAAACATTGGTCATGAGTCTTATGGTAAACAAGAATTATTTTTAAGACCTGTACTAGTCTATAAAAAACTTGGTAAAACTATGTTTGTAGGAATCCCTCTTACTTCTTCAAAAAAAGAGGGAAGTTATTATTTTTCATTTAACTATAAAAAAGGAAAAACTAGCATAGCTATGCTAAATCAAATACGAGTTTTTGATATACGAAGATCAGAATATTTAAGTGGTAAGATAAATAAAAATACTTACAAAAATTTAGAATCAAAACTAAAAGAATTTTTTGAAGTTACCCCATCAATAAATGACGGGGAATGGCCAACTAGGGCTAAAAGTGACAAAATTATACCTAATGTAGATGAAAATGTCAAATAATATAAACATTCTCTTTCGGGCCAACTCTTCATCAACCATAGGAACAGGTCATATCATGCGTGACTTGGTACTTGCCAAAGAGTTTAAAGATGCTAAGATAACTTTTGCTACAGAGGAGCTTGCTGGCAATATAAATCATAAAGTTATAGAAGAAAACTATAACTTAGAGATACTCAACTCAAATGACAAAGAAGAGTTAGTAAAGCTTATAAAAAAACTTCAAATAGATATGGTTATTTTTGATAGCTATGATATAGACTATAATTTTGAGAGGTTTATAAAAGAGCAAACAGATGTAAAAATCTTAAGTCTTGATGATACTTATGAAAAACATCACTGCGATATACTATTAAACCATAACATCAATGCAGATGAAAAAAGATACAAAGACTTAGTTCCAAAAGAGTGTGAGCTTAGATGTGGAGCTAAGTACACACTTTTAAGAGATGAGTTTAGAGTAGAAAAAGAGATACAACGAGAGAAGATTTATGATGTTTTTATAGCTATGGGCGGTGCAGATACAGCCAACCTAAATATAAAAATCTTAGAAGTTTTACCAAAAGATTTTAAAATTGCCATTGTAACTACAAAGGCAAACAAACACTTAAAAGCATTACAAGAGTATATGCAAGATAAAAAGAACATCTCTTTGCTTATAAACTCAAACGAAGTTGCAAAACTTGTGAACCAAAGTAAATTGGCTATCATTACACCTAGTGTGACAGTAAATGAGGTTCACTATTTGGGTGTAGAATTTATCGCTATTAAAACAGCGGATAATCAAGAAGAGATTTATAACTATCTGAAAAAAAATGGTTTTTTAGTGCTTGAAGAGTTTGATGAAGAAGAGTTAAAAGAACAGATACAAAAAACAGTTCTCAAAGAGTTTAAGCTAATCAATTTTGTAGATTTAAGCCAAGAAGAAAAGCTAATGGTTTTATCATGGCGAAACGATGATAATATCAGGAAATGGATGTTAACTCAAGATATAATTAGCCAAGACAATCACTTCAATTATATAGAAAGCTTAACTTCAAAAAAAGATAGACTCTACTTTCTAGTTAAAAAAGCTGCCAATTCGATTGGAGTAATAGACTTTACTAGTATAGACTATGATGAAAAAAAAGCAGAAATTGGGCTTTATACAAATCCAGAGTTAAAAGGTGTAGGCTCTTTTTTAATGCAAGAGATTATTAACTATGGCTTTCATATACTAGGTGTTAAAACTTTAATATCTAAGGTTTTTCATCAAAACCACAAGGCTATAAAACTATATAAAAAGTTTGACTTTAAAGAGATAAGTGAAGAAAAAGAGATGTTAACAATGGAGCTAAAAAATGAAAATAGGTAGTTTTGATTTAGAGAGAGATGGTACATATATCATCGCCGAACTCAGTGCAAATCATGGTGGAAAGATTGAGATAGCCAAAGAGACAATTAAAGCGGCTAAAGAGATAGGTGCGGATGCTATAAAACTTCAAACTTATACCGCCGACACATTAACACTTGATAGCGATAAAGAAGACTTCATCATCAAAGGTGGAACTCTTTGGGATGATAGAAAGCTTTATGATTTATATAAAGAAGCTTATCTACCCTGGGAATGGCACGAAGAGCTTTTTAGATATGCAAAAGAGATAGGCATTGACATCTTTTCTTCCCCTTTTGATAAGAGTGCCGTTGATTTTTTAGAGCAGCTTAACCCCTCTGCTTATAAAATAGCCTCTTTTGAGATAACAGACTATGAGCTCATTAGATACACCGCTTCAAAGATGAGACCTATCATCATCTCAACAGGGATAGCAACCATTGATGAGATTCAAGATGCTGTCAATATTTGTAGAGAAGTTGGGAACAATGATATTGTGCTTTTA